>JAHEHU010000073.1 GCA_024639765.1 Eudoraea sp. | reverse complement strand
GCCAGTTTAAGTGCATTCTCATTGGCTTCTGCTCCGGAATTACAAAGAAAGAGCTGATAATCATCACAGTCTGAAAGACTTCCTATTTTTTTGGCCAAGGCTTGTTGCAAAGGATTTTGCACAGCATTGCTATAAAAACCTATTTTATCTAATTGATCCTTGAGTCGCTTTACGTAATGCGGATTGCCATGACCAATGGATATTACCGCATGACCCCCATAAAGGTCAAGGTATTCCTCACCTTTCTCATCTGTAAGGATCACCCCTTTGGCAGAAACCGGGGTTATATCATATAAGGGGTATACGTCAAATAGTTTCATACTAACCTTTTCTTATATGGCTTATCTTTTCAAACGAAGCAACAATACCTCGTATCAGTGAAGAGCTTAAGCCCTGGTGTTCCATTTCATTTAAGCCTTCTATGGTACATCCCATGGGTGTTGTTACCCTATCTATTTCTTCTTCCGGATGATTCCCCGATTCTATTAATAAGGCCGCTGCGCCGTTACAGGTATGCATGGCCAATTCCTGAGCCTCCTTTGCATCAAATCCCAACTGAATGGCTCCCTGTGTGGTGGCGCGTATAAGTCGCATCCAAAAAGCGATACCACTGGCACAAATTACCGTAGCCGCCTGCATCTGACTTTCAGGGATCTCCATGGAATGCCCCATTCTGTTGAAGATGGCCTTGGCAAGATCGATGCGTTTTGCCCCCATCTGATTACTGCATAAGCAGGTCATGGACTTACCTACGGAAATGGCTGTATTTGGCATACTTCGTATGATAAAGGAATTCTTCCCTATTATAGATTCGATCTTTTCAATACTGAATCCTGTGATGGTGGAAATAATGACGTGCTTTTCGCTGAGGTACTCCTTAATCTCATGTAAGATCTGTTCAAAATGCCCGGGCTGTACGGAAAATATAAGTATGTCCGATTGTTTTACGGCCAGTGCATTATCTGATGTAACGGTGACATTACCGTATTTTTCAAAATCCTTGATATTTTCCGGATGTCTTTTGGTGAGATACATGGTAGTGGCTCCATTGCTGTGCAATATGCCTTTTGCAATAGATATACCTAAGTTTCCGGCTCCAATGATTGCTATTTTCATATGCTTATTCTATTGGTTATTTTCTCTTTTACGTTGTGAGCGTGGCATTAATATACCCCCGATTTTAAATCCAGGCCTTCCTTTTCAGGGAAGCCGAATAGTAAGTTCATATTTTGTATTGCCTGTCCACTTGCTCCCTTGAGCAAGTTATCTATTGCCGAAGCAATAAGGATCATTTCATCATGTACCATTATATGTAAATGGCAGTAATTGGTATTGATCACTTGTTTTAAGGCTATTGGTTCTTCTGAGAGCTGCGTAAAAGGAGCTTCACTGTAATAATCTTTAAATAAGTCTATTGCCTTGCGCTCACTTCCTTTAAAATGTGTATACGCTGTAGCCCAAATGCCTCTGGTAAAATTACCACGGTTAGGAATGAACAAAAGCTTTCCTTTATCTTTTTGCACATACGTCAGACTTTCATTGATCTCTCCCAGATGTTGATGTGTAAATGCTTTGTAATGAGACATGTTGTTAGCCCGCCAGCTAAAATGGGTGGTAGGAGAGAGGCCAACTCCTGCGCCGGTACTGCCGGTTGTAGCATTGATATGCACTTCATTGTCTAATAATTGTGACTGAGCAAGAGGTAGTAAAGCTAATTGAATAGCCGTGGCAAAACATCCCGGATTTGCAATATACTTTGCCTTCTGTATCGTATCTCTGTTGAGTTCAGGAAGGCCATATACAAAGTCCCTGCCTTCAAAAGAACGGCTTGCCTTTAATCTGAAATCATTGCTGAGATCTATTATCTTAGTAGTCTCCGAGAAAGGATACTTTTGCAGGAATTTTGTGGAGTTTCCGTGCCCTAAACACAGGAAAACCAAGTCTATTGTATGATCAACTTCGTCACCAAATAACAATTCGGTTTGTCCAAGAAGATCACTATGAGTAGCTGAAACTTTTGTCCCTGCTCTTGTTGTACTAAACACAAATTTGATCTCCACCTGAGGATGATGTAATAATAGTCTTATCAGTTCACCACCTGTGTACCCGGAGCCTCCTATAATGCCTACGTTAATCATGATTTTTATTTACCTGTGTTGCTATTTTTGCAGGATTCGATAGGATCTTGATAAATCCTTTTGCGTCTGAGGCCGTCCAGGCCTTATTCATTTCCCCATAGCTTCCAAAGGAAACGGCCATTAGATCATACTCGGATTGAATGCCGGTAAGTTCAAATCTGTATGGGTGTAAGGTTACAAATACATCTCCACTAACATTTTTCTGAGTATCCGTCAGAAAGGCTTCAATGTTCCTCATTACTTCATCAAGGTAATTCCCTTCATGTAATAGCATCCCGTAAAAATTACCTAATTGCTCCTTTTGAAATTGTTGCCATTTGCTAAGGGTATGCTTTTCCAAAAGGTGGTGTGCTTTTATGACTACCAAGGGTGCTGCTGCCTCAAATCCTACCCTGCCTTTGATCCCTATGATGGTGTCTCCTACATGAATGTCCCTTCCAATAGCGTAGGCAGCTGTCATTTCCTGCAATTTTTGGATGTTTAGAACAGGAGTACCAGGCTTGCCATCTATAGCTGTAAGTTCCCCTTTGGTAAAGGAGAGTTTAACTTCTTTTGATTTTTGTGCCTTAAGCTGACTTGGGTAGGCTTCAGAGGGCAGGCCTTTTTCTGAGGTTAGTGTTTCAACACCTCCAACAGAGGTTCCCCAAAGCCCCTTGTTGATAGAGTATTGGGCTTTTTCCCAGGAATAAGAAATGCCGTGTTCCTGAAGGTAGCGTATCTCCGCTTCCCTTGAAAGTTGCTTGTCACGGATAGGGGTAATGATCTCTATTTCCGGGGCAATGATCTGAAAGATCATGTCAAAACGCACCTGATCATTCCCTGCTCCGGTACTGCCGTGGGCAATTGCGTTAGCTCCTATTTTTTGAGCGTACTTCACAATTTCGATCGCCTGTACAATTCTCTCGGCGCTTACGCTTAATGGATATGTATTATTACGAAGTACATTTCCAAAGATGAGGTATTTAACCACGGTATCGTAGAAATTTTGAATGGCATCAATGGACGTGTAGGAATGTGCCCCTAGTTGAAGAGCCTTCTCCTTAATATCCTGTATCTCCTCATCATCAAAACCACCAGTGTTTACACTTACGGCATGTACCTCATACCCTTGGTCCTTTGAAAGATGTAACGCACAGTAGGAAGTGTCTAGACCACCGCTATACGCCAGGACTAATTTCTTATTATTTATGTTTGAAGTGTTCATGCTGTTATTTTTTCTTTTTGAGAAAGAGTTGCTCCTTAATGCTTGTCAATCTCTGAAAGGCTTTTCTATTTACTTTCTTTTTTTGCCCTTTTCCTTTTAGCTCAGGATCGTAAAGCATCCCTGTGCAAAGACACATTTTTTGCTCAGTTCTTGTAAGGATATCAAAGTTCTTACACGTTTGGCAACCCTTCCAAAAATCGGGATCATCTGTTAGCTCCGAAAAGGTCACCGGTTTATATCCCAGTTCATAATTCATTTTCATGACCGCTAAGCCTGTGGTGATCCCAAAGATCTTTGCTTCCGGAAATTTTTTAAGCGACAATTCAAAAATGGCCTTTTTAATTTTTTTTGCCAGACCCTGATTGCGATAATCGGGATGCACAATAAGCCCGGAATTGGCCACAAATTTCTGATGTCCCCAAACTTCTATGTAGCAAAAGCCTGCAAACGTATCTTCATCCAGGGCGATGACAGCGTTACCATTAACCAGCCTTTTGATAATGTAATCTGGCGTTCTTTTGGCAATACCTGTCCCTCTCACCTTGGCAGAATCTGAGATAGTTTCACTGATGATGGCAGCGTATTTTATATGTGATTCGTTAGCAATTACAATGTCCATTGCTTCTAAAAAATTAATCGTAAACTGTAAATGACTGAAGGATCGTTGCGGAAATGGACTCACCTATTTCCATGAGAGAAGAGCACCCTTACGGGCGGCGACGAGCGGGCACAAAAGAAGTAGCCTTTGAGGCTATTCTTGGATTCGTATACTTGTGTGCATTCGTTATCATGAAGATCAAATGTACAAATTAAATTGAATTAACCTCATGCGGCCTTTAATTTTTGGGAATTAATGATTTTATGCCCTGTCGTTTAAATAATTCGTAGACCAAAAACCCAATCACCGTTAAATATTCAATGATCAATAGCCACATTGTTTCCTCATAATCAGGATTGGCATAGGCTGAATAGCTTAGAATTATAGTGGCAGACCATACCAGGGGAAAACGGAATTCGGTAAAAAGGCACAATAGCACAAGCGAAATAATATACCATGGATGTACGGTGGCAGACAGTAATAAATAGACTGTTAGGATCAAAAGCATTGAAGAGGTCAGCACTAAAGGTTCTTTATTTTTTCGCGCAAAAGTGATTATTCCTACCCAGGCAATAACGATGAAAGGCATTATCTTCCCATAGGTCTTAATGAGTTCCCATGGTTTCAGATCCAATTGTGTTCCCAGGCTTTTCACTACATTAAAGATACTGGCATTGAACTCAAAATTAGAGAACCACAAAGACAGTGTTTTAGTATAATGAGCAGCAAAAACAGGGTCATAAAATGGGATCAAGGTTATCAAAACTATACCTATCACAATAGTATTGAATACCAAGCCTTTTTTGATCCCTAGTGATTTAAAGAACAAGGGGAGAAACATCAGGGGGATCAGCTTTATGGAAATGGATAGTGCCATTGGAAGGGTAGCTATCAACCATTTGTTTAGTGTAAGCAAATAAAGAGACAAAAGGAGGAGAAATAACATCATCCCCTCAAAATGAAGATTGCCGCTCAATTCAATAATGACCAAAGGATTGAGGAAATACCAAAAAATAAGATGAGGAGATTTGTTGAGATGTTTTAAAAGTTTACGACCAAAATAGAGGATCCCTAAGTCAGCACCCAATAATAGTAAACGCATTGCTACTAATCCACCTGCTATTTTTTGTCCGCCAAACCAAACGGAGAGCCCAAATAATAGTTGGTTGAAAGGAGGGTAATTGCTGTAATTGGATGCACTCAATACCTCCATTTTTTCAACCAAAAACTGGGCTTGTGGAATGATGATCTCACCTTTTTCCAAGATCTCTTTGGGGAGATATAGATACGGGTTCTCCCCCATGATCACTAAATGGCCATCCCAAATAAATCGGTAAAAATCTTGTGAAAGATTGGGAATGGCCAAGAGGAAGATGAGGCGAAACAGGATACCAAGACCCAGTAATAGCCTAAAATTCCATTTTTCAAATTGAATAAGTTTATAGCAAAGAAAAAATAGGGCAGCATAAAGAATGGCAAGTCTGATAAAGTCTGTTCTTACTAAATGGTAGGCAAAAGTGTAATAGAATACGGTACATAGTACCGCGAGAAGGATAGGTACCTTGTGAAGTTTCCAATAGGTGAGTACCGGGTTGGGCATAAGGTGGTATCCTGATTGTTTCTACAAATAACTGAAAAAATGAGGAATATTTGTAAGACAAAGCGCCTCCTGTTTCATCAGGAGGCGCTTAGCATTTAATAATTGGAGGCTAATTAAAAGTTATTTGTGACCCTTATACTTTTGCGGTAAGGGATTTGAAAAAGACAAATCCGAAGCCTAGGAACAACATAAAGTGAAAGGGGAACAATCCAAAATCATTTAAAGGAATAGCACTGTACATTCCAAATAAGAAGTATACCATAAGTGCAAATTCCAAGATCATATTTGGTGATAATTTGGTGGTCAGATATTTATTTCCCTTCCAGCTATCTGTAAGGTTGTTGATATTGAATTTTGGTGTACGAACAAATTCACTGCGTTTTCCCATATGCCCTTCTAATACGGCCACGGTGTTGTGCAAGGAGAATCCGAGTGCCACGGAGAAGAAGGTGAAAAATAGCTTAATATAATCAACGAAGTGATCTATACCACTCCCCTGTATACTCTTATACGTAAACCAATAACATATAAAAAGAATAATGGTAGATACGATGAAAAAGCTGGTAGCTTCAAAGATCCAACCTAGGTGACCGTAGCTGTTCTTAATATACAGCATAGGGATACTTAAAATTGCCACAAGAAATACAAAAAGAAACATAGAACTATTCAGCAAGTGCATAACGCCGTGAAACTTGGTCTTAAACGGAACGTTCTTAGCCGAGATTAGATTTACAACGGTCTTTCTGAAGTTTTCGGCACCACCTTTATTCCACCTAAATTGCTGCGAACGAGCAGCACTAATTACCACGGGTAATTCGGCAGGAGTTTCAACATCTTCGAGGTATTTAAACTTCCAGTTCTTTAATTGAGCGCGGTAGCTTAGGTCCAGATCCTCTGTAAGGGTATCTCCCTCCCAGTTACCCGCATCTAGTATACATTCTTTTCTCCAGATTCCTGCGGTACCATTGAAATTGATAAAATGACCTTTGGCATTTCTACCCACCTGTTCTAAAGTGAAATGTGCATCCAGGGCAAACGCCTGTATCCTTGTTAAAATGGAATAATCACGATTAATATGCCCCCAACGGGTTTGAACCACACCAATTTCTTCGTCCTTAAAGTAGATAACGGTCTTCTTCAACCAATCCGGATCCGGCAGAAAATCAGCATCAAAGATGGCTATAAAATCACCTTTTGCGATCTTTAAACCTTCTTTTAATGCACCCGCTTTAAAACCTTGTCTGTTCTCTCTTCGGATATGTTGAATATCCAGACCTGTTGCCTGTAGATCGGCAATGCGTTTTGCTGTGTCTGCAACAGAATCATCCGTAGAGTCATCCAGCACTTGTATCTCCAGCTTACTTTTAGGGTAAGCAATTTTGGCTATATTGTCCAATAAGCGTTCAATAACATATTCCTCATTGTAAATAGGAAGTTGAATGGTTACCATTGGAATTTCCTTTGGATCCAGTAAATTGAATTTTGGAGCAACAGCCTGGTTCTTTTTAAACCCAAGATAGTTGAGTAATAAATTTAGCTGCGCGAGGCTGTAAAAGAAAATCAACAGCAGTGCAAGGCTGTAAATACCGATGATGATGTAAGCGATTGTTAGACTCATATTATCGTAAACTATATTTAAAAATCCACCCCAGGATTTTTATGCCGGCAAAGATACTACCTTTTATAGTACCTGAGACCTTTGAAATACCAATTCTTTTTTTATAACGCACTGGTACTTCGGCATATGCTATTTTTTTCTTCAGTACTTTCAACTGCATCTCCACCGTCCACCCATAGGTCTTATCCTCCATTTCTAAGGCTATCAGCTGCTCATATCTAATGGCTCTAAACGGGCCCAGATCAGTAAATTTTGCCTTGAACAGCAACTTCATTAAAAAAGTGGCCAACCAATTCCCAAACACCTGTTGAGGTGTCATGGAGCCCTCTTCTCTCAATACCTTATCCCGTGCCCCGATCACAAAATCTGCTTCTCCCGCCAAAATAGGCGCTATCACTTTGTGAAGGTCCTCCGGAAAGTCGGAATAATCTCCGTCCATAAATACGATGATATCGGGTGTTTTGGATCGTTTGCTTGCATAATTAATTCCTTTCAGGCAAGCATAACCGTAGCCCATCTGCTCCTCAAGGAGGACGGTTGCCCCGGCAGCAGTAGCAACGCCCGGGGTATTGTCTGTGGAATTATTATTAACAACAATGATCTCGGAGACGAGATCCGGGATCTCCGCAATAACCTTCCCAATGGATTGGGCTTCATTAAAAGCGGGAATAATAACGAGGATCTCCTTCATGTAGTGGAACTCAGCGAATGTCTAATACGGATATGCTATTTGCGCACAAAAATAGGGTACTCCTTTTACTTTTCATTGACAAGATTCATTAAATCCACATCGTTCCCAAGTAAGACCTGAGTGGGGTTAATTCGCCCCTTTTCGGGGCCATTCTCCAGTTTGAGTACTCCTCTGGGGCATACAGCAGAACATATACCACATCCAACACAACTAGAACGAATAATGTTTTCCCCTTTTTGTGCATACGCACGAACATCAATGCCTTGTTCGCAATAGGTAGAACAGTTACCACAGGATATACATTGGCCACCATTGGTGGTAATCCTGAATCTGGATTTAAATCGCTGTACAAAACCTAAGTAGGCGGCCAGGGGACAACCAAACCTGCACCACACCCGGTTCCCGAATATTGGATAAAACCCTGTGCCAATGACCCCGGCGAAGATAGAACCTATGAGAAGGCTGTAAGTATTTTGAACACTGGCGGTTTTAATCCCCAGCACAGTACCCGTATCTGAAAAGAAACTATAAAGCGTCATTAAGGTCATTCCCACGGCAAATACCAAAACCCCGTGTACAAGCCAACGTTCTACCTTCCAGGACAGAAGTGTCTTGCTAGAGTGTTGTCTGTAGGGATCCCCAAGGGTCTCCGCTAAACCACCACAACCACAAACCCAGGAACAATACCAGCGTTTTCCAAAGAAATAGACCATAACAGGGACGATGACCAGCGTTAGTACGGTGCCCCACACCAAAATAAAAAGGCCAATACCGCCACTGTTGATCAATGATCGCAAATTCCATTGGAAAAAGAAATCGTAGTCGAGCGGAAAAGCGTTCTTAAAGTCATAATAAGGCATTTGCAGACGTACCATGATCTCAGGTATAAGAAAAGCGAAAACGATCTGGAAGAATAATACAGAGGTGGTACGCACCATCTGGTAGACGTTATGCCTGTATTTTATGTACATCCTCACCGCCATAACGGTCATCACCACACAATACATAAAACCATAGACAAACCAATGTCCTGCCATATTACCGCTGAGTTTCATACTGATAGGATCAACAAGAAAGGTCCAGTTAACTGCAAATTGGGGCCTGAAATACAAGACCAGATAAAAAGAGACAAGGAAGATAAAAACCATCCAAGCAATCCATCCGCGATTGGTAGCGTTTTTTAGGTAGATCCCATCGTTTTTAATCCCTTTTTGTCCCAGCAAAACCACATTGGGGAGAATATATAGCAATGCACCAAGGATCCCCAATCCAAAGGTTAAGAACCACATAAGGCCTTTGTTTTCTGCTATAAATCCGGTGCCCGCTCTTTTGCCCATCATAGCGGCCATATCATAGGACTTTATATAGAGCACCTTTTTGTATTCTTTGTTTTTTCGATGCTGCGTATTTGCTTCATTCAGGGCATTTGCCACTATTGGCGAAAAAGACGGCATACCTTCAAATTTTTGCCCAACAACATCTTGTTCAATGGCGGAGATAAAAAGCTCACTTTTTATTTTGTTATCCAGTACCAATTGATCGAAATCTAATTGGGAGAGGGAAAAGGTACCAATTAGGGGAAGGGATGAAAAGATCCCCAAACCAATCAGGAAAATAATGAGACCAATGTTCTTTATGATTTTCATAAATTATTCCGGGTTCAGGCTTTTATAAAAATTCGTTTCCAGCTTTTCTTTTTGGGCTGGATCTTTGTTCCGAATTGTTGGTTATAGCTGGCAACAATATCACTTTCATATGCGGCATAGAATTCGGGATCAAAATTGGCATCCTTCAGATATTCCATCACATGGTCCGCACTACGCTCTTCGGTAAGCCATCTATCAAAAATCTCATGCCGCATTCGGATCCCAAAGGTGTTGATCCCAAGGAATTTTTTGCTCTTCTTGTGATATGAGATTGTGATACAGAGCTTTTCTTTTGGATGTCGCCAATGGAAGTGATCTTCATACTCTTTTCGCCCTTTATCGCTAAAGACCCAGCCATAGGTCTGGTATTCAATATCCAGGAATTTGGCAGAATTAAACCAATGACCAGGCTTATATGCCATCTTATTACCACAAATAGTCTGGGCTACTGTTTCGCCCATCATTCTGCCGGTATACCACACTGCCTCAATAGGACGTCTGTTACCTATGGCCTCGTGTTGTTCTGCACAATCTCCAATGCTGTAGATATCCGGGATATTGGTCTCCAAGAACCTATTTACCTTAACTCCTCTTCCAAGTTCTATACCAGCGCCTTTCAAGAAATCAACATTCGGAGTTACACCAGCCGTAAGTCCCACCAGGTTGCATTCTATGGTTTCTCCTTTATCGGTCACCACGGCTCTTGCCTTCCCGTTGTCATCGGCCAGGATCTCTACCAGGTTGGTACTTAACCTGAGATCTATATGATGTTCGCGGATATGTTCATTGATCATTTGCGATTCTCCTTCGGGAAGTACCCCATTCCAAAAACTACTTTCGCGCACCAGGAAGGTTACAGGAATGTCCCGGCTTCTTAGCATTTCAGCGAGTTCTATCCCTATAAGACCTCCTCCTACGATCACTGCTCTTAGGCAGGTCTTATTGTCCGGAGCATCCTTTTCTAATTGTTCCAACTCCTGTTTGGAGTACAACCCCTGAACCCCTTTCAAGTCTTGTCCGGGCCATCCAAACCTATTGGGCTTAGAACCGGTAGCGATGATCAATTTGTCATATGCCACGGGGTCATTATCCTGTAGGAGTAACTGTTTATTCTTATGATCTACGGTTGTTACATAACCCTGAACAAGGTCTATCCTATTTTTTTTCCAAAACCAATCCTCATAGGGTTGTGTATGTTCAAATTTCATATGTCCCATATAAACATACATCAGGGCAGTACGTGAGAAAAAGTATTTACTCTCGGCAGAGATGACTACGATACGCTTATCTGATAATTTTCGAATGTGTCTTGCAGCGGTTATGCCGGAAATGCCATTACCAATGATTGCGATAGTTTCCATGAAATGGATTGATTTCTGAAGTTCAGTCGCTTTAAATATAAGAACTTAACAGCCTTTTATGATTTTGTGATTCTTAAAAAATTGTAATTTTGGTAGAAATCAACAAACCAGACATGAAGCAGGGCATTCTATTTCTTTTTTGTTTTCTGCAACTTTCCTGCAGTAGTCAGTTCGTGGGGAAGATCAAAGGGGTTAGTTTTGTTGCCTCAAGGGACCAAGTAACTCAAAGCAATATTAAACCTATCAAGGAGGTTAATGCAGACCATGCAGCCGTGATGCCTTTTGGATTTATCAGAGAACTGAATTCTTCGGAGATCATATATGATACAGACCGCCAGTGGTTTGGAGAAACTAAAATAGGGGCCAAACAATACATTGAGCTATTGCATAAGAATAAAATAAAGGTGATGGTAAAACCCCAGATCTGGATATGGCGCGGGGTCTTTACCGGAGGCTTGAAAATGGAATCTGAGGATGCATGGCAGGATCTGGAAAGATCATACGAAGAGTTTATCCTTACCTATGCCGCTTTAGCGGAAGAATCCAAAGCGGAGATCTTCTGCATTGGTACTGAACTGGAACAGTTTGTTGTGAACAGGCCCGATTTTTGGAAGCAGCTAATTGGGAAGATCCGCAAAGAATACAAAGGGAAACTTACATATGCGGCCAATTGGGATGAATTTGACCGTACCCCTTTTTGGGGGTCACTAGATTTCATTGGGATTGATGCCTATTTTCCCTTATCGGAGGCACAAACCCCCTCAGTAGATGAATT
The DNA here is from genome assembly GCA_024639765.1 of Eudoraea sp. Taxonomy (GTDB): domain Bacteria; phylum Bacteroidota; class Bacteroidia; order Flavobacteriales; family Flavobacteriaceae; genus Muriicola. The sequence continues at coordinate 1,507 of JAHEHU010000073.1, read as the reverse complement.
AAAAGAAGGCTGGAAACCCTGGAAAGTGCAGATTTCCGAATTGTCTAAAAAGGTAAAGAAACCAATACTTTTTACCGAATTCGGATATAGAAGTATGGATTATACTGCAAAGAAGCCTTGGCTAGTTGATAGGAATGAGCAAGGAGTAAATATGGTTGGGCAGGTAAATGCCAAGAAAGCCATCTTTGAATCCTTCTGGGATGAAGAATGGTTTGCAGGTGGATTTGTATGGAAATGGTTCATCAATCATGAAAAGTCGGGTGGACCTTCAGACAATCGTTTTACCCCTCAGAATAAACCTGCACAAGAGATTATCAAAGCATTTTATGAAGTCTATTAAACTACTGCTATTGAAAGTAACTTACTTTTTGGTAATCTTTGTACACAACTCCATATCTATTTGATGAAGCGTATTGTTTGTTTCTTATTTTTTGGTCTACTCTTCGTTTCTTCGGGGATTGGTCAGGATAGCCTGTCAGTAGTGGTAGCACAAAAGGGCGACGGCATCTTTTCCCTGCTTCGCAAACAGGGAATAGATCCTGCAGATCATTATCAGGATTTTCTTGCGTTAAACAAAGAGAATCTTCGTGAAGGGCAACACCTCTATGAAGGGGCCACCTATTTACTTCCTGCTATTGAGGCTGCACCAGTGTTATCTGAGACAAATGCTGCAGGCAAGGAGATAGTCAGAACCGAAGATGAAGGAAAACGCTATGCTATTTTTGGGGAGGATGAGGCCTTGGTGGTGACTAAAAGTGACCGACTCTCAGGAGCGATTTACTATTTGATCTCCGGTCATGGAGGTCCTGATCCCGGTGCTATAGAAACATATGAGGAGGTTACCATAGCAGAAGACGAATACGCCTATGATGTAACCCTTCGGCTCGCCAAAGAATTACTGGCCCATGGCGCTACGGTCCACATCATTGTTAGGGATGAAAACGATGGGATCCGTAATAGCAGAGCACTTGAAATAGACCGGGATGAGGTGGTATATCCGGAACAAAAGATCCCGCTGAAACAGCTAGACAGGCTAAAACAACGTGTAGAAGCCGTCAATGAATTATACACTAAAAATAAAGGCAGTTACCAACGTTTGCTGGTTACCCATGTTGATAGTAGGAGTAAAGGTCAAAATATAGATGTCTTTTTTTATCACCATAAAAAGAGCATAAATGGGAAGCGGCTGGCAGAGAACATTCACAATACCTTTCTGGCAAAATACAAGGAATATCAACCTAACAGAGAATATACAGGCACCTTTTCTGACCGGAGTAATCTATATCTGGTCAAAAATACGCTCCCTGCGATGGCATACATTGAGATAGGAAATTTGAGAAATAAGAAGGACCAACGCAGAATTCTTGATCCGGACAATCGCCAGGCACTGGCCAAATGGATCACCGAAGGAGTCCTTGCAGATTTTGAGAGCCGATAGATGGTAGTAGTATGAATTTACCAGACATGCTTCTTATAATAGGCATACAAAGATTCTGGTGAGGCTCCT
>JAHEHU010000072.1 GCA_024639765.1 Eudoraea sp. | reverse complement strand
AATGAAAAGAACAAAAATATTAATTCAAATAGTCGATAAAGAATTAAACAAAGAATAATGGTTCTTTGTTGAGGTGGAATGTAAATTGCAAGGAATAAAACTAAAGAACCCTTGTAATCATATATGTAAAGAGGATTTAAATTCTCCAGGCGGGAATTACTCGTCTTATCAGACTCGTGAGTCCCGTGGTGTCATCTTGAACAAGAAAAAGCTGGCATTTCATGCCTGTTTTTTGTACGAATAAAAAAGGGATTAGTATTTAAGTGAATTATGGCGGGAATTACTCGTCTTGTCAGACTCGTGAGTCCCACCTGAACATGTTGAACAATAAAAAGCTCGTATTACATACGGTTTTTTAGTCTACACATAAAAGTGACTTATAGCTAAAATTGCATTTAGATGAGTCGGGAATTACTTGTTCCTTCGGCCCTCGTGAGTCCCGCTCGAACATGTTGAACAAGAAAAAGACCGTATTCCATACGGTTTTTTAGTTTCCTCTGCTTTCGCTCAAGCACGCTTGGCTCAGCAGCCTAAAACCAAAAAACCAGCGCATTGCGCTGGCTTTTTCTTGCATCTGTACTCGAGGCGGGACTTGAACCCGCACGGCCATAATGGCCATTGGATTTTAAGTCCAACGTGTCTACCAATTCCACCACTCGAGCCTCCCTAAAGGACAAACTCAACAAAAAAATGCTGGTAAACAGCATTTCTCCTGAGCGAAAAACGGGATTCGAACCTGCCTGCCGGCAGGCAGGCCCGCAACCAAGGTCGCGATTTAGATCGATTGTTAAATAACCGTCTTTTACTAATCAAAAAAAATGAGCGAAAAACGGGATTCGAACCCGCGACCTCCACCTTGGCAAGGTGGCGCTCTACCAACTGAGCTATTTTCGCGTTTTGAAAATACCTTCCGAGCGTAAACAACTTTACACTTTTTAGGCGCTCTTCTCCTGTACTTAGCGTAGCTGTAGTACAGGAAGCTATTTTCGCATTATAAAGAACATCGCATATCTCACGGATGCGGACGCAAATTTAATACAATTCTATAAAAACCAAAGAACTTTCAGGGAAAAAGAAATATAGTCTGCAAAGCTAAAAACCTCAGGAAGTGGCCTTTTTATTCTTGGTAAGCAATCGCTTAATTTCATTTAGCTTCATCAATGCCTCCACGGGGGTTAGGGTGTTGATATCCAGGGTTAAGATCTCTTCCTTGATCTCTTCTAATAAGGGATCATCTAAATGAAAGAAGCTAAGCTGCATTTCAGAGGCCACAGATTGTAGTTTGCCTGTGAGTTCCTCACTGGAATGACTCTGTTCTAATTTCTTTAATACCTTATTGGCCCTGTTCAACACCTGCTGCGGCATCCCGGCCATTTTAGCAACATGGATCCCAAAACTATGCGCACTGCCACCTGGGGTTAACGTACGTAGAAAAAGCACTTTGTTTTGTAATTCTTTTACAGCTACGTTGTAATTCTTTATACGTTCAAATGTTGTTGCCATCTCATTGAGTTCATGATAATGGGTGGCAAAAAGTGTTTTGGCCCTGCTTGGGTGCTCATGTAAATATTCGGATATGGCCCAGGCAATGGAAATCCCGTCATAGGTGCTGGTACCCCTTCCTATCTCATCTAATAAGACCAAGCTGCGTTCCGAAAGGTTGTTCAGTATAGAGGCCGTTTCGTTCATCTCTACCATAAAAGTAGATTCGCCCATAGAAATATTGTCACTGGCCCCCACTCTGGTAAAGATCTTATCTATTAACCCTATCTGTGCCGCCTCCGCAGGTACAAAACTCCCTATCTGTGCCAGCAGTACAATGAGGGCGGTTTGTCTTAAAATCGCCGATTTTCCACTCATGTTGGGCCCCGTGATCATGATGATCTGTTGTGAATCGCGGTTTAGGATCACATCATTGGGAATATACTTTTCTCCCGGAGCCAATTGCTTTTCAATCACCGGGTGCCTGCCGTTGGTAATAATGAGTTCAGTGGAATCGTTCATAGACGGTGCCACATATTTATTCTCTATGGCAAGTTGGGCAAAACCGCATAGGCAATCCAGGGCTGCAATACCCTGAGCTGTTTTTTGTACCGGTGAAATATAGGCCTGTAACCAAAGGATTAGCTGGGCAAAAAGATGTTGTTCCAGTTCCGCAATACGTTCTTCTGCTCCCAGGATCTTGGCCTCGTATTCCTTGAGTTCTTCGGTGATATAGCGCTCTGCATTAACAAGGGTCTGTTTGCGGATCCATTCTTCGGGTACCTTGTCCTTATGGGTGTTCCGTACTTCAATATAATACCCAAACACATTATTGGAAGCGATCTTTAACGAACTGATACCGGTACGTTCTGTTTCCCGTTCCAGCATCTGGTTCAAATAGTCTTTACCAGTGGTAGCCAGGCTGCGCAATTCGTCTAGTTCGGCAGAAAAACCCGGGGCAATGGTAGCCCCTTTGAGTACATTTACAGGCGCATCTTCCCTTAGCACCTCTTTAATACGAGTCCTTAATGCTTCGCAATCATCCAAACCTGCCCCCAAGCTGTCAACAGCGTCTACTTCTGTGTTAGAAACCAATTGTTTGACAGGCACTACAGCCTCCATAGAATTCTTTAGTTGTACTACTTCTCTAGGGTTGATCTTTCCGGTGGCTACCTTGGCAATAAGGCGTTCCAGATCCCCCATTTTTGAAATACCTCCCTGCAGGGCTTTGAGTAGTTTTTCTTCTTTTAAAAAGTGGGTAATGGCCCGGTGCCTGCCACGTATCCGTTCCAGATTTTTCAAAGGAAAAGCCATCCAGCGTTTTAGCAAGCGGCCACCCATTGGGGAAAGTGTCTTGTCTATGACTTGTAATAAGGTAACGGCCTCCGGGTGAGGTGAGTGGTAAAGCTCCAGGTTGCGTATGGTAAAACGGTCCATCCAGACGTGTTCCTCATTTCCAATGCGTACCAGTTTATTGATATGTTGTAACCTTTTGTGCTCGGTTTCAGAAAGGTAATGCAGAATGGCCCCTGCGGCAATGATGCCCTGTGGTAAACCGGCCACCCCAAAACCTTTTAGGGAAGCGGTCTTAAAATGGCTACGCAAGGATTCATTAGCGTAGTCTTCCTGGTAGATCCAATCTTCCAGATAGAAAGTGTGATAACGGGTACCAAAGGTTTCGGAAAAATCGGTTTTATGTTTTTTTGAAATGAGTACCTCATTGGGACCAAAGTGCTGTAAAAGGGTATCTATCTCTTCTACACTCCCTTCAGAGGTCAGGAACTCACCTGTAGAGATATCTACCAGGGAGATTCCATAGGTATTGGCCCCAAAATGCAGGGCACATAGAAAATTATTGCTTTTGGAACTCAGGATATCATCATTAAGGGCCACCCCCGGGGTCACCAGTTCAGTAACTCCTCGCTTAACAATGGTCTTAGTTTGCTTGGGGTCTTCCAATTGGTCACAAATGGCCACTCGCTGTCCTGCTTTTACAAGTTTTGGCAGGTAGGTATTCAATGAATGATGTGGGAAACCTGCCAGCTCAGTGCGGTCTCCTCCATTATTACGCTGAGTGAGAATAATTCCCAGTATCTTGGAGGCCTTTACGGCATCTTCTCCAAAGGTCTCATAAAAATCGCCCACTCTAAAAAGCAACAAGGCATCAGGATACTTAGTCTTGATGGTGTTGTATTGCTTCATCAAAGGGGTGACCTTCTTTTGTTTTTTTGTTTGAGACACTGGAAATTCTGGTGTTAGGTTTATCTTTGACCTGGAAAACGAATGTACTATTTTACCCAGGGATTACACATAGTTGTTGATATTTTCGGATAACTTCAATGATCCAAAGATCAAAGGCCCAGCTGATGCGGAAATTAGAGAATAAAGAGTTGAAAAGATTGGATGTGGATGCGTTTAAGGAGGCTGAGAAAACGCCTCTGATACTGGTTTTAGAGAACATCCGGAGTTTACATAATATTGGTTCTGTGTTCCGCACGGCAGATGCCTTCCTGGTTGAAAAAATTTTCCTCTGCGGTATCACCGCTACCCCGCCACATAAGGATATTCGCAAGACGGCCCTTGGAGCCACGGAAAGTGTGGCCTGGGAATACCGCAAAGATTCACTAACCTTGCTGCAGGAACTAAAAAAGGACTATCACTGCATGGCAGTGGAACAGGCTGTTGGAGCTACACAGCTCAATACATTTCTTCCCACTACAAAAAAGCCGTACGTCTTTGTATTTGGAAATGAGGTGAAAGGCGTTTCTCAGGAAGTGGTTAGTCAATGCCATGGGGTATTAGAGATCCCACAATTAGGTACCAAACATTCCCTTAATATAGCCGTCAGTGCAGGGGTAATAGTATGGGATTTTTGGAGTAAACTGCAGAAAACCAGCTAAAGGACAATAGAAATCCCTGACCAGATGGCCAGGGATTCTTGGTTAGTTTGAGTTAGTTAGAGTGCTTTTAACAGCCCTCCAAGAAAAGAAATCTTTGCCAACTGGGCAAATAACCCTCTTAAAAAGAGCTAAATAGGCTGGGCAACGGTAAAACGGACAAGTTGGTCTAGCAGAAAATCATAGTCGGCCTTGCTGTTTACAAAATCAAGATCGCTCACATCAAGGATCAGCGTTTGTTGCTCGGGATAGCTTTTGATAAAATCGAAATACCCCCGGTTAATCTTCTCCAGATAGTCTGGGGCTATCTGTTGTTCATAGGTGCGCCCGCGTTTTTTGATATTGTCTAGCAAGCGCTCCGTTGTTTGATAGAGATATACATACAAACGTGGCTTCTTTACTTCCTGATACATAAACTTAAACACCTTGCGGTATAGCAGGTATTCATCTGGCTGAAGCGTAATTTTGGCAAAAATGAGTGATTTGTACACATCGTAATCACTCACCATAAAATTTTTAAAGAGATCGAACTGACTGGTGTCTTCCGTGAATTGCTGGTACCGGTCTGCCATAAAGGACATTTCCAACGGAAACGCATACCGTGCCTGGTCCTCGTAAAATTTCGGCAGAAAAGGGTTATCGGCAAAGCGTTCCAGGACGAGTTTTGCACTGAAATCTTCTGCAATCTTATTCGCCAGACTGGTCTTTCCAGCTCCTATGTTTCCCTCAATTGCTACAAAGTTCAGGGCAGTGAAGAGTTCCTGAAAATCGCGGTAAAGCTTCACATTTGTCTTCCGCAGTGTTGAGTGGTCTTTGCATTCTTGCAAGAGGTTGCGGCTGTCTTTATTTAGTGCAGGATGATAAACTTGAGGCGCAATATCGGCCAGGGGCTTCAGGACAAACCGTCGCTGCTCCATTTGGGGATGGGGTATTGTAAGGGCATCGGTTGTCAGGACCAGCTTGTCGTAATACAGGATATCAATATCGATAGTGCGTGCCTGATAACTGCCAATGATCTTACGCTCCCTTCCCAAATTCGACTCTATTTCTAAAACCACTTCCAGCAGGGCCTGTGGTGATAGGTTGGTTTTTAGGCAAAGGCAATTATTCAAAAAAGGATGTGAATCAAAACCCCAGGCAGGCGATTCGTATACCGGTGAGATCTTCTCTATATGGCCGGCCTTTTGGTGTAATAAAAAGACGGCCTTTTGAAGGTAATACATCCTGTTTTCCAGATTGCTGCCAAGGGCTAAATATGTGGTATGAAGGTCTGCCATAAGGGTAGGACAAATTAAAGAAAAAGAAACGGATCTGCATTCTGATATTGTCCCAGATATCATGGTTGTCTGTTCTTATTTTAGTTTCTATTTGGTGGTGAACTAAGGTTTATGTTTAATTCATTAAATTGGTATGGTAGCAGCAACCAATACGATTAATGAATACATTTTCTAAAATAGCAGCCATTGGTTCGCGCAGTAGATCAAAACAAATAGAAAAGGGCAACTTTTGATTTATTAGTTGGTCTCATGAGTATATAAAATGTCTAACACGGGTATAAAAAATACCAGACAGTAAAATTGATTAGTGAAACCAAAACATAAATTTTGCCACAAAACATTGTGAATATATCGCACATGAAAAATATGCGAGTCAGGGTATTTCAGCATATGTTGCGTACCAGGGGTTGGAAGTATCGTGCTTTTTTACGGTACCTCCGGATCTTTAAATACATAGCCTTTGCCCCGGTAAGAGGCGCATTCCTTGAATCGTATTATGTATTAATGCGCTATTTGGATGATGTAGTAGATGGGGATGTTCCATTGCCAGAGGGGTATAGGGACGAGAGCGACTATATTTTAGCGAAAATAGCATTCTCCAAAAATCCCATTGATCCCAAGGATGAGGCAGATTACCTTATGTTATATTGTTTTCAACTGGCAGAACGCTTTGGGGAAAATTTTGATGAAGAAACAGAAGACATTTTAAATTCCCTTTTATTTGATGCGAGAAGAAAAGGGAGATTAATCGTTTTTCCAAAGGAGGAACTCATACATCATTTCCATAAATTGGATATCAAAGGAACCATTAGAGCCACCCTGAAGATCTTCAAAGATGACCCGGAAAAATTTAAAATTTTGGAACCTTTAGGCCTTGCCTGCCGCTATCAATATGATCTGGAAGACTTTGAGGCAGACATTGCTGCTGGGTATGTGAATATTTCGAAAGAAGAATGTGATGCTCTTGGTATTTCACAAGAGGATCTACAAAACACTTCTTCGCCAAAAATAAAAAAATGGTTCCTACAGCGCGCAGAACAAGGTCTGATGCTATTGGAAGAGCATCACCACAGATTACCTGAAGGGAATTTTTCAATGCTGGCGAGAGCCACTTTCCCAATGGTATATGAAATGCCGGCAAGGAAACTTTTTCAAAAAATAAAATCTGATCACTCATAGAATGTGATGTATGAAAAAAAAGAATTTTTTCCTGGAAAAATGGTTTCTTGATTTTGTTGGGTCCGATGGTAAAGTGATGATCTTCTATGCCGCCAAATTAACCTGGCATGGGATCACTGTTCCTTACACAAGTTATTTAAAGTATGATGTAAATGGAAGTATAAACTTCCGTACAAGATTTAGAAACATCCAAATACCGGAGATATCCGATAACGATATTGACTGGGGTGATAAGGCGTTTAAGGTCACAGGGAACTGGAGGTCTGATGTTGCTCCTATAAAGAGCTGTCTATTCGATTCTCCCGAAGGTTCATTGCAGTGGAATTGCTTTCATCCGGTTTCAAACGTCCGCATCAAAATGAAAGAAATGGAATTCACAGGTAAGGGATATGCGGAAAAATTAGTACTGACCCTGCCTCCATGGGACATCCCCATGGATGATCTAAGATGGGGGCATTTTATCTCAGATAATGACTACCTCGTGTGGATTCAAATACGGAAGGAAGGAGATAAAAATTGGGTGTGGTTCAATGGAAAGAAAATAGATAATTGCCTTATAACCGATGATCAGATAACTGCCCCCGATTTGGATTTTGACCTCAGACTGGAAGACCGTGCCGTATTAGAATCTGAAAAAAAAATCTACTCCGTAGTAGATAAAATCTTACACTATATTCCCGGGTTTAGTAAATTGATGCCCCTTAATTTTTTAATGGCAGACAATAACATGTGGGTGAGTAAAGGAACCTTAAAGAAAAAGGATAAATCCTTAACCCAGGGTTCTGCCATCCATGAATGGGTTAATTTTAAAAAGGCCAAGTCATGATTTTGGAAGTAAAAAATATTGCAAAATCGTTTGGTAAGAATACGATCCTAAACGATGTTTCTTTTGGTATGGAACCGAGTACTTTAATAGGTATTGTTGGTGAAAACGGGTCCGGAAAATCAACCTTGTTAAAGATCATAGTAGGAGAATGGAAATCGAATAGTGGTAACATTTCGATTAATGGGGCAGTAGGCTATTGTCCACAAAAACCATTACTATTTGATCAACTGACCGTTAGAGAGCACTTTCAATATTTTTCTGCTGCCTACAACATTAATAGAACGTTGTTCCAGGAACGTTCCGAAGCATTAATGAACCTATTTAACTATAAAAAATATGAGCAGGTAAAAGTGGCCAATTTAAGCGGGGGCACACAGCAAAAACTGAACCTTTCACTTGCCTTGTTACACAAGCCTCAGTTATTGATCCTGGATGAACCCTATTCGGGATTTGATTGGGATACCTATCTGAAGTTTTGGGATTATACCAAGCATCTAATCAGTGAAGGATGTGCTATCCTCGTGGTAACACACCTGTTAGCCGAAAAAGCTAGGTTCAACAGAATTTATGATCTTAGAAATGGGATATTAGTATGAGTTTAAATAGGATCCTTATATCGTTTTCCATGATCTTTCGAATGTTAATTCGCCGTAGGATCATTCCAATTTTACTGGCGGTCATCCCTGTGGTCTTTCTGACCATCGTGGCATTGACCACCTCAGACAGAATTCTTCCGTTCCGTCTGGCTTCTCTGGAAGAAGAAGTATTTATAAATATTAGCGAGAAAGGTATTTCCTTCGTTTTTTTTGCAGTAGCCTCCGCTGGCTTTTTAGTCTCATTCCTGGCTTTAAATCTTATCCAAAAAAATAGTGAAGTAAACCGAAGGCTCGTCATTTGCGGTTACAAACCTTTGGAATTATTAAGTTCAAAACTCCTTTCGCTCCTGGTCGTTATACTTTTAATTTCGGTTTATGTGGGGCTACTCACTAATATGCTGTTTCCCATAGACCATTTGGCAGCGTTTATACTAAGTCTGGTCTTAATAGGACTTGTATACGGCTGCTATGGCTTAACCGTAGGCAGCTTGGTGAAAGGAGAATTGGAGGGGATACTATTTATTGTTCTGCTGGTGAACATTGATGTAGGCTGGTTGCAAAATCCGTTATTTTATGCAGAGGCACAGAATCAGGTAATAATCCAGTTGTTGCCGGCTTATTTTCCTTCACAAACCGGAATTATTTCGGCCTTTACAGATTATTCACCAGTAAATTCCATTTTAAAAAGTGTTTTGTACGGCGCTGTATTTTTGATTCTTTCAATGTTACTATTTTATAACAAAATGCGATTATATAGATGAAAAATAAGGTTTCCTTGATAGGTAAAATACTCTATTCTATATGTTTTTTGATCATTATTCCAATGCTCCTTTTATTCTGGGCTGGGGTCACTGAGGAGCTTATTAGCTATCCGGCTATCCACGCCCCTGTTGTTGGCGGGGGGTTAATCTCCATAGGGGTTGTACTCATGCTATCTGCAATGTTTTACCTTAAAAGATATGGCAAAGGGTTGCCAATGAATGCTTATCCTCCTACTACCTTTGTAAAAGGTGGGCCTTTCAAACTTTTTAAACATCCCATCTATTGGGGATTTGTATTTTTATTGATCGGCTATTTCCTCCTCACCGGGTCTGCCAGTGGTCTCTGGCTGGTGACCCCTGTTACTATTCTCAGTATAATGGCCCTAATTTGGGGCTATGAGAAATTAGATCTTGAAAAAAGATTCCCAACAGAATCTATACAAACCTTGTTGGCACTTCCGCCTAACAGACCAGAACATGCTCATTTCAAAGATCGTTTAATTTGCCTCCTTTGGATAGTAGCAATGTTGGTGCTTACAAATTACCTGACCCAGTTACTAGTCAATCCTGTATTGTCTGTAGTAGAAAAGTTCTTCGCTTTAGAAATTTTTAAGGGAAAACAGGATCTATGGTTCTTAAATTTTGTATTTGTCATGATGGTCCCCTTCTTTATTGCCAGAAAAGACCTTTTATGGCGGTGGTCAATTTCAGGGTTAGTAGGCATAAGTCTAACCCTTTTTATTACACTTACTTTTCCCGATGTTGCTGCTACATACCTGCCAAGTGAGAGTGCTTTTTTATTGCGAACCCCCCTATATATGATCTTTATTTCACTTTTGTTCGCAGCCAGACAATCTAAACGTATTGGTATAATTTTTGGGATGTTGGCCTCCGTGCTAATTTTCATTCAGTGGCCAGATCATAGTTTTGATCTATTACCATTATTAGGATCTATACTAATTTTTATATTGGCTGTAGGTATCTTTCATATATGGGAATTGTTGAGAAAAGGCTCTGAAACAATTGCCAATTCATGGCACGAATGGCGTTTTGGTAAAATTAGAATTATCAATCATGGTTTCTATGTAGGGTTTGCAGCCTTCTTTAGCATTTTTCTTTCCGGTTATCTGGCAGGTAAAGGGTATGCATGGGCAATACTGGTTTTCGCCATAACAGTGATCGTTTTCTCAGCAATATGGGCCCAGGTAATTGAAGGGTCTGAGAAACTGAAACGGCCTTATGGCTATTATGGGGCATTGGTGGGGATCATATTTGGTAGCGTGGCCGTATGGTTCATGGGGTATGATGTCTGGGTTATTATTGGCGTAGTCTCCGTTGTTATGCCCTGGGCACAAGGTATAGGTCGTTTGCGCTGTTTGATCAACGGCTGTTGTCACGGAAGCAAAACGGATAATACTACAATAGGAATTCGGTATTTCCATTTTCGATCCCGTGTATGTGGGCTTTCAGACTTAAAAGGTAAGTTGCTGCACCCTACGCCTCTATATGCTATTATTTGGCTTTTTTTTGTTGGGATTGTTTTACTCTCGCTGTGGATTCATAATTTTTCTTCTTCATTTATTTTTGGGCTTTATCTGATTTTAACAGGTATTGGAAGGTTTGTGGAAGAAGCGTATAGGGGGGAAGTTCAAACCTTGATTTTAAAAGGGCTTCGGTTATATCAATGGACTGCCATAGCTTCCGTCCTTATCGGTATACTAATGACAATGGTGCACCAAAATACTGTTGTGCATACTTCTGAATTTACCTGGCAGATCTTATTGGCGGCATTGATCGGAGGACTATTCACAACCTTTGCGATGGGGGTTGATTTTCCGGATTCAAATGCCCGGTTTTCGAGGTTGGTATGATTATAACGTACTGTAAGACCCTAATTAGTTTTGAATACTTTTATGGATATTCAGTACCTTGTAAAGAACACCTAAACACCTCCATTAATGATCAAATTCTTTCGAAAAATTAGACAAAGACTTTTGGCAGACAGTAAGTTCAGCAAGTATATGCTCTACGCCTTTGGCGAAATCATCTTGGTAGTTATTGGAATCTTGATCGCCCTGCAGATCAATAATTGGAATGAAAGCAGGAAGAACGCCCACAAAGAGAATCAATATCTGGAAAGTTTTAAAAATGACCTTTTAGCCAATATCAAAGAACTGGAAAGGGTCATAGAAAAGACAGAATTAACGTCCATGAACGCCGATACGGTAATACGGCTCCGTAATAATGATATACAGGATATGCCCTTTGGTAAACTGATAAGCCATATTATGAGAGGATCAGGCTTTACGGTTTATGCCAGTCTGGATGGAACTGTTCAGGATATTATGGGATCCGGGATGTTAGACATCATACAAAACGACAGTATAAGACTCGCTATTGGTTCATGGCACGGTAATCTTAAGATTATTCGGGAATGGGAAAAAATTGAAAAAAAGTCCACTGATAATTACGTTGAATTTCTGACGGAACACATTGATCTGTACAAAGAGGATCCAAGCTTGATATTAACAGAAGAACGCAAGGAGTTTTTATTTAATAACAGGATCTTTCTAAATCATCTGGCAGATCGAAAATATCTACCGTTGTTCCTTAATGAAGAATATACAAATGAACTTCAAAGACTACAAGGATTGGTAAAACTTCTGGAAAAGGAATTATGAAAAATCCCTTTCGTAAACCCAGAAAAAAACTAGCGGATTAGCACAAACTCTTATGAAATATCTTGACTAAGAATTTTAATTATATCATGAAAACATGAAACTAGATCTCCCCTTTGTACGAGCACAATTCCCCGCATTTTCAGAACCCAGCCTGGAGGGATGGGCTTTTTTTGAAAACGCAGGAGGCTCCTATCCCTGCTCCCAATTTATTGAGCGACTCACCAATTTCTATATGAAGAATAAGGTGCAACCGTATTACCCGTATCCGGCTTCCACTCTTGCCGGAGAATTAATGGATGCTTCTTATGAAAAAGTGGCAGGCTACCTCAATGTAGATCCTTCAGAAATCCATTTTGGCCCATCAACCACGCAAAATGTGTATGTGCTTGCCAATGCCATGCGACCCATGTGGGAGGATGGAGACGAGATCATCGTATCTTGTCAGGATCACGAAGCTAATGCCGGGGCATGGAGAAGACTGGGGGATAGGGGAATCAAGATCATTGAATGGCATGTGGATCCGGATAAGGGAATATTGAGCCTGGAAGCTCTGGAGAAGCTATTTTCTGAAAGAACAAAGATGGTAGCCTTTCCCCATTGTTCTAATGTGATTGGGCATGTGAATCCCGTAAAGAAAATTAGCCAGCTGGCCCATACCAACGATGCCCTTTGCGTGGTAGATGGGGTAGGCTATGCACCACATGGCTTTCCCGACCTTAAAGAACTGGGGGCAGATATTTACCTTTTTTCCATGTACAAGACATATGGCCCTCATTTGGGTTTTATGTATGTTCAGAAAGACCTGATCTTACAAATGGAAAATCAGTCACATTTTTTTAAAGAAGGCATTACCCGTAGCATGCTGACCCCTGCCGGCCCGGATCATGCACAGATTGGGTCTGCCGCTGGTGTCATAGATTACTTTGATGCGCTGTATGAGCATCATTTTAAGGAGGATGCTGCGCCGGCCGAAAGAAACAAGGCAGTAAATAGTCTGATTAGAGATCATGAAAAAGCATTACTGGAAAGATTACTTGCCTTCTTAAGATCCCGTGATGATGTTAAAATAGTGGGTCCGGAGGCTACCGAAGGAAGGTTGCCAATTGTTTCAATAATGCCGACGAAAAAAGATATTGAAGAAGTCTATGCCAACCTAATTAAGCATAAATTAATGCTGGGAATTGGCGACTTCTATGCAGTGCGCCCTCTTATGGATATGGACATTCCAAGGAAGCCCGGAGTATTGCGGATCTCTTTTGTGCATTATACCAGCGAGAAAGAAATAGATCAGTTAGTTACCGCGTTGAAAGCAACTCTGTAGATAATAAATACTGGAAATACTATCGCTTATATACGCGTACCCAATCTACCTGCATCTCTGCAGTATCTGCAAAGGTTGAAGGGGAGGAGTTGGGGAAGAAGAACCCACCAACCGCTGTATTGAGTACAATTTGCTGTTTTTGACCAAAAAGGCTGGC
>JAHEHU010000071.1 GCA_024639765.1 Eudoraea sp. | reverse complement strand
GCCCCTCGTACGGCCTTGATCCCAATTTTGAACCCTTCTTTATCTGCCTTTTCCTGAAGTTTTTTCAAATACGCTAATCTGTCCCATCGATACAATTGAATGGTATTAAAAACGATCGCCTTTTCTGTATTGTACTTGCGCATCATTTCCTCTACCAATTCATCTGCGGCATCTTGCATCCAGCTTTCCTCAGCATCTATCAGCAGGCTGACTCCCAGGTCGTGAGCTTTTTTACAGGTTGCATCAAAGCGTTTCACGACACGTTCCCATTCTCTTTTCTCGGAAGCAGATAACTGTTTCCCCTCCCCTATTTTCTTATACAGTAAGAAACGCCCGTATCCGGTGGGTTTGAACACCGCAAAGGGGATTGCATCCTTCTCCTTTACAAAATCGAGAATATTAAGGGTTACGGATAAAGCGTAATCCAAAGGATCTTCGGTATCTTTTCCTTCTACTGAATAATCGAGGATAGAACACACTCCTTTTTCCCATAATTTGTCTACGGTGGGCATGCAGTCTTTCTCATTTACCCCACCGCAGAAATGATCAAAGACGGTAGCTCTTATAAGGCCCTCTACGGGCAAATGGGTTTTAATGGCAAAATTGGTGACCGCTGTGCCAATCTTAACAAGTGGCTGATTGCCAATTAATTTAAATAGAAAATAGGCCCGTTCTAATTCGGCATCTGTTTTAAGTGCAAAGGCTGTTTTGGTATTTTCAAAAATCTGAGGCATTCAGTTTGTTTTTTATGTATCAAATATAATCACTGAAATTATATTCATTTGCTAAAAAATTGCCTTTAATTTGTGGACGAATCATTTAAATTGATCCACGGTACATGGAATCGATCCTTACAGACGCTTACACTATTCATTTTAATGCCCAGGCCTATGCTGCCCTTAACAGCGTATTAAAAGAAAAGAACTATTCTAAGATCTTTATTCTGGTAGATGAAAATACCCACAGAGACTGCCTTCCGTTGTTTCTCTCCTCAGTGGTGACAACCACAGATCTTGAGGTGATTGAAATGGAAGCCGGAGAAACAAACAAAACCATTGATACCTGTATTCAAATATGGCATGCTTTGTCTGAGCTGGACGGGGACAGGAAAAGTCTTTTGATAAATCTTGGGGGTGGTGTGGTCACTGATCTTGGCGGATTTGTGGCATCAACCTTTAAACGCGGAATAGATTTTATCAATGTACCTACCAGCCTGTTGGCCATGGTAGACGCCTCTATTGGCGGGAAAACAGGGGTTGATCTGGGAATGCTCAAAAACCAAATTGGAGTGATCAACCAACCACAAATGGTATTGGTGATGGTAGACTTCCTACAGACACTAGATAAACGGCAAGTGAACAACGGTTTCGCAGAAATGCTGAAACATGGTCTTATTTCAGACGAATCTTACTGGAGTGCCCTAAAAGGAATAACCGTCATAGAGGCGCTAGATCCATTTATATATACCTCTATACAAATAAAGAACAATATAGTACTTAAAGACCCCATGGAACGCAACCTTCGAAAGATACTTAATTTTGGACACACATTGGGTCATGCTATTGAATCATATTTTTTAGAAAAAGACGAAAAAACAGCCCTTTTGCATGGGGAAGCCATTGCGATTGGAATGATCCTGGAAGCATTTCTTTCATTTAAGTTAACAGGAATGGGAAAGCATCAGTTAGAAGATGTTAAGAACACTATTCTGGAACGCTACAAAAAGGTGTCTTTTACCAAAGAGGATATTGATGGGATCCTCCAACTTCTGAAATTTGACAAAAAGAATTCACATGGCCAGATAAACTTTGTCCTCCTGCAATATATTGGAGGTGCCCTAATAGATCAGCGTGTGCCCTCCACTCTCTTTGAAGAGGCTTTCACATACTACAAAGAATAAGCGCTTCATATACTAAATTTTGACATTGACAACTCTTTCCTCCTTTCGAAAAAAAAATAGTATAGATTAGGTTTGATTAAAGGGCTTTACCATACAAAGCCACAAATAACCAACCTATGAAACGAATTTTAATCGATTACAAAAAATTAGATCACCACTTAACCGCACTTTTAATTGATTCTTATCCCAACGGATATGGGGACGAAGACATCGTTGGCTTCAAGAACCACAAAGGGGAGTTTATTGAAGCCGTTGAACTAAGGACGGGAGATGCGCTATATCTGGTAAAGATCAGTCAGAGCCTTTCTCATTTCATAGCCAATTTTGATGACAGCATCATGAATGAATTGGAAAATGTAGTACAACCAGACGCTGAGGAGCCCACTTTAGAACTCAATCTGGAAGCCGAATATGAAGGTGAAGAAGATCTGGATTAAGGCGAAAGATATCGTTCTCTTATAATATTTCGGTGGTGTTTCTGATGACCACACATTATAAATCCCAACGCTGCCACACTCATAGGTGAATTGCTGGCAACCCCTTTTTGCTTCAGGGTAGCCGCATCAAAAGTTTCAAACAAAGAAATAGTAGAGGCTCTTATCGCCTTATATTCCTCAATAAGCTGCTCAATACTTCTAACATTGGCAACAGAATTAGGTACATAGTCATCTTGATCGAACCCTGGTAGCGGGGTAAGGTCTTTACGCGCAAATCGCAAGGCTCTGTATTGAAAGACTCTTTCTGTATCGAGCACGTGTACAAGCACCTCTGCAACTGTCCATTTTCCTTCAGCATACCGGTAGGTAAGCTTTTCAGGAGGAATACTTGCCAGGAACTGAGGGTAATTCTTTATTTGGCTACGCATAATATCCATCAATGTTACTTCACCAAGGGCTTCAATATAAGTTCGGTAATATGGATTGTATTCGTGGTCCTGCAGTTGAGATGTTTTCATGGGTATAAACGAGCTTATTCTACAATAGAGATACTATTTTTATGCCTTACAATTCATTGAAAATAGTGTGCATAAGCCTTTTCTTGTCATTAATACTCTCTTCCAAAGATATCATGGTCTCTGTTCGGCTGATGCCATCAATGTCATCGATCTTAAAAATGATGTTCTTGGCATGATTGGTATCCTTGGCACGGATCTTACAAAAAATATTAAATTTTCCGGTAGTGATATGTGCAACTGTAACATTTGGAATTTGATTGAGCCTTTCCAAAACAAATTTAGTCTGGTGGGTCTTTTCAAGAAAAATACCCACATAGGCAATAAATGAATAGCCCAGTTTCACGTAGTCTAAGGTTAGGGAAGATCCTTGAATGATACCAGCTTCCTCCATTTTTTTCACTCGCACATGCACTGTACCTGCAGAGATAAGTAATTTCTTAGCAATATCTGTAAATGGAGTCCTGGTGTTATCTATCAACATATCCAGGATCTGGTGATCAATTTCATCTAATTTTACTTTGCCCATATTGTGATAATTTTGAGCAAAAATAAACAATTAAGAAAATATATTTAATAAAATAGATGTTTTTTTGAACAATACGCAAAAGTTACCCCCTTTTATTCCGTTAACTAAAATTAATGAGGTTGATGATGTCCTCATGTTTCTCAAGTAATATCTTCTCCTCCGTATTGGCACAATCGTAGCTAAGATGTCCAAAATAGCCATTGAGAATTCCAGTTTTGTCTATGACAGGTTTCAGGTGTATGGTATCTCCAACCAACTGCTCCTTATAGAGGATCCCCATAGCACTTCCCTTCGCTATATTATCATTCACAAGATGGGCATTCCGAACAAGAATGTCGAAAAAATACTTTTTGTTTTCAGGTATAGCCATATAGGCCATCTCGTCATTGGCATCTAAAGGATGGAATGCGACTAACTCCAATGCCTTCCACAACGACAGGAACACGTATTTCCTTGTCTTTTCACGTTCATAATCCCCAGGAAAATGCCCTGCCTCAATAAGAATGGTGGGGGTATTAAGCATTTGAAAAGCATCTCCTACACAATTGGCATTGAAGGCATCATCATACCTGCCGATCTGGCCCGGTATAATTTGTTGTAGTTCTTCACTGATGGCTGCAATAAGGCTCATCCCTCTCAGACGGCTTTCTGTAACCGTTCTATCTCTATCAGCAGAAGGAGAAAGAAAGGAAAGCGTCGCCGGAATGGGCACTGCGCCGGCACTATAAATAGTGCGTTGATCGTGGAGGTTGAAACAAAAATCGGGTGAAAACACATCATAAACAGCTCTCAGGATATTACTTTCAGGTTGCGTCCTTTCCTGAGCATCCCTGTTGAGATCAATTCCATTGGCGTTTTCCCTTGTATAGGCCAAAGCCCCATCCGGATTCAGCATTGGAATCATCACAAGTGTTAGCCTTTCCAATAAGTCTCCTGCATTACTATATCCTGAGGTTAGCGCCTTGAGAAGGTCAAAGACCGCTTTGGTGGTGGTAGATTCATTCCCATGCATCTGAGACCACATTAGAATTTTGACAGGTCCACGTCCTATCGTTATTTTTTCAATCGGCAGACCATTTACAGATACCCCAATTTGTTCTACCATACAGAGTGATTGCAAATTCTTCAGGATGGGTGCCAAGTGTCCATGATGAAGATACCGACCACCTAACAGTGTCTGCTTTATTGTTTCATACCCCTGTGCTACCTCCATGAATTACCTCTTGTGACAGATACAAAAGTAATGTCATTTTTAATTACAATTGTTATTAATATGATTACATTTGTATACATTATTGGACCATACAATCGGTTCTTTTGTACACATTTGTATACAATTAACGATTTAGTATTAAAATAATATCTATATTATTATATATCAATTATATATAGATCATTATTAAAAGTATTAATAGAATAATTATACTAGATTATTCTCTTTTTAAGTAGTTGTATAATGTATTTTCAAAAATACAATGGTAAACACTGAAGAATTCATAATCAGGCTCGAAAAGATTCTTTCTTTTTACAATCTATCGGCCTCTTCTTTTGCAGATAAAATTGGCGTACAGCGATCGAGTATCTCCCATTTACTGACCGGAAGAAATAAGCCAAGTTTAGAATTTGTGATGAAAGTTGTTAAAGCATACCCGGAGGTAGATCTCTACTGGCTCCTGAATGGAAAAGGCTCATTTCCTTCAAAAAAAATAAGCAGCTCCTCTACTCCTATTTCCTCACCTCACCAAGGGAAAATTAAAAGCCCTGATAGAGCCATTGCAAAGATCATTATTCTCTATGAAGATGGTAGCTTTGAGCCTTTCGAACCAAATAATAAACCAGCCAACTAAGTTCTGCCTATCTCATTCTTTAAAATAACCATAATTCACTACTTTGCAGCTATGTTTAAAGCTCGCATTTTTTTTGGATTCATTATTTTAGCAATTGCCACTGCGTGCTATAATCCCCCAAGAAAGTGCCAGGATTTCCAGGAAGGCGAATTTCGCTTTACAACCATCGTAGCGGGGAATGAACAAACCACAATTTTTAGACGCTCTAAGGATATTGAAATAGATTTTTACGAAGGCAAGGCAGATACTTCATCTGTTCGTTGGATCAATGATTGCGAATACATTGTTAAAAAAATAAATCCGCAAACAGCTTCGGAGGAAAAATCAATTCA
This sequence comes from Eudoraea sp., assembly GCA_024639765.1. GTDB lineage: Bacteria > Bacteroidota > Bacteroidia > Flavobacteriales > Flavobacteriaceae > Muriicola. The sequence goes on along the minus strand of JAHEHU010000071.1, from coordinate 7,635 downwards.
TATGAAAATTCTATCTACTACAGATAGCTCCTACACTTTTGAATATGGATTGGTGGGAAGCTCCAAAAAATCGCGTGGTACTGCTTTTAAAGTGAACTGATTATGTTTGATATACTTACTAGTCCGGATGCGTGGATCGCATTACTCACCTTAACGTTTCTTGAGATTATTCTAGGTATTGATAACATTGTTTTTATCTCCATTGCGGCCAATAAACTCCCGGAAAAAGACCAAAAAAAAGCAACCATGTGGGGCCTGGTACTCGCTATGGTGCAACGCATTATACTCCTGTTCGCAGTTTCACTACTCATTGGCCTTAAAAATCCATTCTATTATATTGATGTAAGCTGGTTTTCAGTGGGTATTAGCGGCCAAGCCCTTATTTTGCTTTTTGGCGGATTGTTTCTGTTGTATAAAAGTACATCCGAGATCCATGAAAAAGTAGAATTACCGGAACATGATGAAGACGTAATAAAATCAAAAAATATTACCACACTTGGCAAAGCTATTTTTCAGATCCTTATCATTGATTTTATCTTTTCTATCGATTCCATCTTAACGGCCGTGGGGATGACCAACGGTATAGGGGATCATCCTAATGATGCATTGATCCTTATGGTCATTGCTGTGATGATATCTATAATCATCATGATGGTCTTTGCTAATGCCATTCGTGTTTTTATCAATAAACACCCTTCCATGCAGTTGCTTGCCTTGTCTTTCCTTATTCTGATAGGGTTCATGCTTATTGCTGAAGCAGCGCACCTAAGTCATGCCCGTTTCTTCGGGTCTGAAATTGGCGCCATTCCCAAAGGCTATCTCTATTTTGCCATTTCCTTCTCATTGCTGGTAGAATTCCTGAATATGAAATACCGCAAAAAAGAAGAGATCATTGAAGATATGGAGGAGGAGGAAGAAGAAAACAAATAAGAACTCATAATTAGTTCAAAAACTCAGGAGGTTACACCTACTTATGTCACGTAAAAATGGCAAACTTATGAATGGAACCTCAGTACGGCCTTGCTGATTGGTATTAGAATAATTTTGTCTGGCCTTTCTTGTCGTCCTCATCACGCTGATCATCTGTCCCGGTAGTTTTTGCCTCGTTGGATGCCGGAGTTACGTTCTCTTCATCTACTACTTCTATATCCTTCGCCTCGTGCTTCTCTGGCTCCTCATACGGCAGTGGCTCCAGCGCATTGATCTCCAGCAGCTTTTCTTTGGTTAATTGATTTCCCATAGCCGTAATTCCCTTGATCCCAATAAACTCTTCCAATAGTATTTTCTGGTTATCCTTTCTTTCCTGCCCTCTCTTTTTAGCAAATACAAGTTCTGCCACCGGACGGTACTCTGTAAATATTTTTTCCAGGTAAGATTTTGGATGGTCTGTAATAATGGTCTCTTCCTTATCGGGATTTTCAATAAGGAAACGCTTTATGTAAAATAATTCCTTTTCACCCTCCCAATAAATAGCGGTCAATGGTTTATTGGGGATCCATTTCTCTAAGACGATCATATCACTGTCAAAACGCATGATAAGATCCGGAATGGATGTTTTGACCGCTCCTTTTTGATTGATGATAAGCAGACGATCATCACTGGTGAATTCCCCTAACAACTCCCCTCTTTCATCAACATTTAAACGTTGTATGGTATCATCGAACCAGATCTTTCTGGGCTTTAAAGTGGATAACCCCTTTTCCTTCAGCTCAATTCGTTTAACAGGGTATTTTGTAACAATATTTCCTTTAGAATTCCTCCCCTTGATGATGACGTCAGCAAAATCGAGATCCCACTTAACTTTTTTAATGCTTCCTGCCTGCCTAAGATTAACAGTGACCAATTCTGCTTCTCCATTTGGATTGGCGGAAAAGTAAAGCACGTCAGATTGCGCCTTCCCGGTTGTCAGATCGTACATCTTATCGCGGGTTATACTGGTGACATTAAATCTTTTGACATAACTCGCCCCACCACGGCCATCCTTATAGATCATATTATAGGTAGTCCGTTTGTCCTTTTTCTTGAATACCGCAACATGAATAATATTTTTCTCTACAAAGGTCTTGCTATCTACTTTGGTGACCATCATTTTGCCACTTTTAGTGAAGACGATGATATCATCTATATCACTACAATCTGTAATATATTCATCGCGCTTTAAAGACGTACCCACGAAGCCTTCGTCCCTGTTTACATAAAGCTTGGTATTTCGTATCACCACCTTTGTGGCCTCTATCTCATCAAAGATGCGGATCTCGGATTTGCGTTCCCTGCCAGCGCCGTATTTACTTTTCAGGCCCTTAAAATAATCAATGGCGTAGTCTATGAGATTGGCTAAATAATTCTTGGTTTCGGCAATCTTATCTTCAAGACTTTCTATTAGTTGCTGTGCCTTGTCAATATCAAATTTTGAGATCCTTTTTATTCGGATTTCAGTAAGTCTTACAATATCTTCTTCTGTGACAGCTCGTTTCAAATGTTTAATATGAGGTTTCAGGCCCTTATCAATAGCGTTGATCACCCCTTCCCAGGTCTCCTCTTCTTCTATATCCCTATAGATGCGGTTTTCTATAAAAATTCGTTCCAGTGAAGCAAAGTGCCATTGCTCTTCCAATTCCCCGAGCTGAATTTCCAGTTCCCTTTTTAATAGTTCTACCGTATAATCAGTAGACCGTACTAACATTTCCTGAATCCCAATGAACAATGGCTTATTATCTTCAATGATACATCCCAAAGGGGATATTGAAGATTCACAAGACGTAAAAGCATACAGTGCGTCAATGGTCTTATCCGGGGAAATACCCCCCGGCAAATGGATCAGAATCTCTACTTCCGCAGCTGTATTATCCTCAATTTTTTTGATCTTGATCTTTCCTTTGTCATTTGCTTTAAGAATAGAGTCTATTAAAGAGGACGTATTGGTGCCATAAGGGATCTCATTGATTACAAGCGTATTTTTATCTAGCTGCGAGATACGGGCTCTTACGCGTATTTTCCCCCCACGCATACCGTCATTGTAATTCGTAATATCGATAATGCCTGCAGTGGGAAAATCAGGATAAATTTTAAATCGTTGCCCTTTAAGATGCTTGATGGAAGCGTCTATAAGCTCGATAAAATTATGAGGCAGAATCTTTGTAGAAAGTCCAACTGCTATCCCTTCGGCCCCCTGGGCCAATAACAAAGGAAATTTAACAGGTAAGTTTACAGGTTCTTTTTTGCGGCCGTCGTATGATAATTGCCAGTCTGTGATCTTTGGGCTAAAGACCACTTCAAGGGCAAACTTTGATAGTCGGGCTTCAATATATCTGGATGCTGCCGCCCCATCCCCGGTAAGAATGTTGCCCCAGTTCCCCTGTGTGTCAATGAGCAATTCTTTTTGACCAATCTGCACCATGGCATCAGCAATACTAGCATCACCATGAGGGTGGTATTGCATGGTGTGCCCTACCACATTGGCCACTTTGTTATACCGCCCATCATCTAGTTCCTTTAAGGCGTGCATGATCCTGCGCTGAACCGGTTTAAAGCCATCTTCAATGGCCGGTACAGCCCTTTCCAGTATTACATAAGAAGCATAATCCAGGAACCAATCCTTATACATTCCGGTTACCCTGGTAAGTGCCTCCTGTTGTCCTTCCTGACCCTCTTCTTTCGCTAATTGCTCATCTTCATGTTCCTCCATATAGAAAGACTCGTATTTACTTGATTTTTAAAGTTTATTGCTCAATTAGATCAACTTCTACTTTAAGATTATTTATAATAAACTTTTGTCGATCAGGAGTGTTTTTACCCATATAGAACTGTAACAGTTCCTCTATAGACAAGGCCTTATCTAACATAACCGGTTCGAGGCGAATATCGTCTCCAATAAAGTGTTTGAATTCATCGGGGGATATTTCTCCCAAACCTTTGAAACGAGTGATCTCCGGTTTTCCGCTTAACTTTTCTATCGCCTCATTTTTTTCATCCTGACTATAACAATAGATGGTCTCTTTTTTATTTCGAACCCTGAATAATGGGGTTTGCAAGATATACAGGTGGTTCTCCTTGATCAATTCAGGAAAAAATTGAAGAAAAAATGTGATCAGCAGCAACCGGATATGCATCCCATCAACATCTGCATCTGTTGCAATTACGATATTGTTATATCGCAGATCCTCCATGGACTCTTCTATGTTAAGGGCTGCCTGCAATAAATTGAATTCCTCATTTTCATAGACAATCTTTTTAGACATTCCATAAGAATTCAGTGGCTTACCTCTTAAACTGAACACGGCCTGTGTGTTTACGTCTCTAGACTTGGTAATAGAGCCTGAAGCTGAATCACCCTCAGTAATGAACAAGGTACTCTCCAGGCGCCTCTCATTCTTCATATTATCTAGGTGAACCCGGCAATCACGTAGTTTTTTATTGTGAAGGCTGGCTTTCTTTGCTCTTTCACGAGCAAGCTTACGTATTCCTGATAATTCTTTGCGCTCCTTTTCGGCCATCATGATCTTTCGCTGGATCTTTTCGGCCGTTTCCGGATTCTTATGCAGGTAATTATCTAGTTGTTTTCCAACAAAGTCATTTATATAGGTCCGTACCGTAGGAAAATCGCCTCCCATTTCGGTAGAGCCTAATTTTGTTTTCGTCTGGCTTTCAAATACAGGTTCCATCACCTTAATTGCAATAGCAGAAATGACGCTCTTACGCACATCGGAAGCGTCGTAATTCTTACCATAAAAATCGCGGATGGTCTTAACGAGCGCTTCCCTGAAAGCAGATTGGTGTGTCCCTCCCTGAGTAGTATGCTGCCCGTTCACAAAAGAGTGATATTCCTCACTGTATTGTGTTTTACTATGGGTGATAGCCACCTCTATATCTTCTCCTCTTAGGTGGATGATGGGATACAGCAGGTCATCCAGACTATTGTTATCTTCCAGCAGGTCTTTAAGCCCATTTTCAGAAAAGAATTTCTCACCATTGAAAATGATGGTGAGCCCTGGATTAAGATAAACGTAGTTTCTGAGCATGCGCTCTACATACTCGTTGCGGTATTTATATTTTTTAAAGATGGTTTCATCTGGCGTAAAGACCACCTTGGTGCCCCGTTTTCTGGAGGTCTCCTCCAGGAACTCTTCATTCACCAGATTTCCGTATTCAAATTCTGCCGCCTTTGATTTACCATCTCTTGTAGATTCTACCCTGAAAAATGAAGATAAGGCGTTGACAGCTTTGGTTCCTACGCCATTTAATCCAACAGATTTCTTGAAAGCACGAGAGTCATATTTTCCCCCGGTATTCATTTTAGAAACCACGTCCACTACTTTCCCCAAGGGAATGCCCCTTCCAAAATCTCTGACGATGACCCTGTCACCGGGAATGGAAATTTCAATGGTCTTTCCGGCACCCATTACAAATTCATCAATACAATTATCTATGGTCTCCTTTAATAGAATGTAGATGCCATCATCTGCAGAAGATCCATCACCGAGTTTCCCAATGTACATGCCGGGGCGCATTCTAATGTGCTCCTTCCAGTCCAGAGATCGGATATTCTCTTCAGTATATTGGGTTTGTGCCATTTATTTGGGGTATATCAATGCTAATATAAAATTTCAAGGCAGAAATCAAAATGCACCTTATAGAAAGTAATTAACAATACCCTGTATATATTGTTAATAGTTGTATTTATGGGATTTCATCCCACAATTTCCTGAAGTTTTCCCGAAGGGGTTATACATTAAATCTGAAGTGCATTATATCGCCGTCCTTCACTATGTACTCTTTTCCTTCCACCCGCATTTTACCTGCTTCCTTTACCTTGGCTTCACTTCCAAAGGTAACATAATCATCATAAGAAATGACCTCTGCCCGGATAAAACCTTTCTCAAAATCTGTATGTATTACACCTGCTGCCTGCGGCGCTGTAGCTCCTACAGGTATGGTCCAGGCTCTAACTTCCTTAGGGCCGGCAGTGAAATAGGTATGTAGGTTAAGCAAGTGATAGGCAGCCCTTATCAACTTAGAGGAACCAGGTTCTTCCAGTCCCAGATCTTCCAGGAACATTTGCCTTTCTTCATAGGTCTCCAATTCATTGATGTCTGCCTCTGTACCAACGGCAAGTACCAACACCTCGGCCTTTTCAGTAGCAACAGCTTTCTTCACTTTATCTACATAAACATTGCCCCCAATTGCTGATCCCTCGTCCACATTACATACGTAGAGTACTGGTTTATCTGTTATTAATTGCAATGGGGATACAAATTCTTTACGATCTGCTGTGTCAAAATCTAAAGCCCTCACAGAAATACCTGCTTCTAATTGTTCCTTTATTCTGACAAGTACTGCTTCTTCCTTTTGCGCTTCTTTGTTTCCTGTTTTCGCGGCACGCTTTACTTTATCTAATTTCTTTTCAACAGATTCCAGATCCTTTAACTGCAATTCCATATCAATGGTCTCCTTGTCGCGAATGGGGTCAACAGAACCATCAACATGCACTACATTATCATCATCGAAACAACGCAAAACATGGAGAATAGCATCTGTTTCTCTGATGTTTCCAAGGAATTGATTTCCTAGACCTTCCCCCTTACTTGCTCCTTTAACGAGTCCCGCTATATCTACAATATCTACTGTAGCCGGTAATACCCTTTCCGGATTTACAAGCGATTCCAATTTTTCCAGTCGGGTATCAGGCACATTAACAACCCCAATATTGGGCTCAATGGTACAGAACGGGAAATTGGCACTTTGTGCCTTGGCATTTGACAAACAGTTGAATAAGGTTGATTTGCCTACATTGGGTAATCCTACAATACCTGCTTTCATTCGTATGATTCTGGTTTACGGGGTGCAAATATACTTTTTACTCCTATATTTATTGTATTAATCGGCTAGAGATCTGCACTATGAATCCACCTGTACTTCTGCAAGGCATTTTATTTGATGAGAAATCATCTTTTTTACGTGGCCCGGCGAAAGCCCCACCTGAGATCAGGGCTGCGTATCACAGTTCATCTGCCAATTATTTTGCAGAAAATGGATTGGAAGTTAGTCCGGAAACATTTGAGGATAAAGGAGATTTCAAAATAGATGAATACTTTGAAATAGAGCGTATTACATCTGCCAATATAAAAAAGAATACACCCATCATTACTTTGGGTGGTGATCATTCTATAAGCTATCCTGTGATCAAAGCATTATATCAGGAATACGGTGCCATAGACATCCTTCATATTGATGCTCATGGGGACCTGTACGACAGTTTTGATGGGGATCGGTACTCGCATGCTTGCCCATTTGCAAGAATCATGGAGGACAAATTGGCTCAAAGGCTTGTGCAAATTGGAGTGAGAACGTTGAATACACACCAGCGAGAACAAGCGACCAGATTTGGTGTAGAAATTATTGAAATGAAAGACCTCAACTTACAGAAACTGCCAATTTTCAAGAAGCCACTATACCTTTCCGTAGACATTGATGCGCTTGATCCAAGCTGCGCCCCCGGTGTTTCGCATCAGGAACCAGGTGGAATGATCCTCAGAGAAATGTTACATATCATTCAGGCCATAGAAGTACCCATCATAGGAGCTGATATTGTTGAGTATAATCCGGAACGGGATATAAATAAAATGACCGCAATGGTTT
>JAHEHU010000168.1 GCA_024639765.1 Eudoraea sp. | reverse complement strand
CTACCAGTTCCGCCACCGAGGCAAACGGACTGCAAAGCTAAAAAATAATTTCGTTTGCAAAACTAAAATAACCCACATTTATCCTTTAGCAACCCAAATAAATTTTTAAATTTGCACCTCCTTAAGAATCAGGGGATTTAAGAAACTAGAAAACAAAAGATTAACCATGCCTTATCAAGTACCAGAACCGAAAATTTTTGCCTGTACACAAAGTATGGAATTAGGTAAAAAAATTGCCAAAGCTTATGGTGCGGATTTGGGTAATGTTTTGTTTTCTCATTTTAGCGATGGGGAGTTTCAACCTTCGTTTGAAGAGTCTATTCGCGGGACAAGAATTTTTGTTATAGGTTCTACTAATCCAAGTTCAGAAAATCTTATGGAAATGTTGCTGATGTTAGACGCTGCAAAGCGGGCATCAGCCAGGCATATAACCGCCGTAATTCCTTATTATGGCTGGGCCAGGCAAGACAGAAAAGACAAACCACGAGTTCCAATCGCCGCTAAACTTATAGCAAAGATGCTGGAAACTGCCGGCGCAACGAGGATAATCACAATGGACCTGCACGCAGATCAGATACAAGGGTTCTTTGAAAAACCTGTGGACCATTTGTTTGCCTCAACATTATTCCTGCCGTATCTGAAAAACCTTAATTTAGACAACCTTACCATTGCTTCTCCCGATATGGGAGGCTCAAAAAGAGCCTATGCCTATTCCAAAGCACTTGAATGTGATGTGGTTATCTGTTATAAACAAAGATCAAAAGCCAACGTAATATCGCATATGGAACTTATTGGCGATGTGAAGGATAAAAATGTAGTGTTGGTAGATGATATGGTAGATACCGCCGGGACATTAACTAAAGCTGCCGATCTTATGATGGAACGGGGAGCAAAAAGCGTTAGGGCTATAACAACCCATGCTTTGTTATCAGGTAATGCCTATGAAAAAATAGAAAAATCGCAATTGTCAGAATTGATCGTTACAGATTCTATCCCTATCAAAAAAGAAAGTGGAAAAATAAAAGTTTTGAGTTGTGCCGAGCTGTTTGCAGACGTTATGCACAGAGTCCATCACAACACCTCAATTGCGTCCAAATTTTTAATGTAAATATTAATTAAACTTAGATAATGAAATCAATTACAATCAAAGGATCAGAAAGAGAAAGCGTGGGCAAAAAGGCAACGAAGGCCCTACGTAATGCTGGAAAGGTTCCTTGCGTGGTATACGGAGGGGAAAAACCATTACACTTTTCAGCGGATGAAATAGCATTCAAAAAATTAGTGTACACTCCTAACGCCCATACTGTAAAGGTTGATTTGGAAAAAGGTGATAAAGTAAAAGCGGTAATGCAGGATATACAGTTTCATCCTGTAACTGATAGAATTCTACACGTAGATTTTTACCAACTGTTTGACGACAAAGAAGTTACGATGGAAATTCCTGTTCGTTTACATGGTAGTTCCCCGGGAGTAAGAAATGGGGGCCGATTATTATTCAGAAATAGGAAGCTGACCATTAAAGCTTTACCAGACCATCTTCCCGATTTCTTTGACATAGATATTTCTAATTTAAAAATTGGAGATAACATCCTGGTAGAATCTTTACTAAATGATGATTTTTCAATTTTACAACCAGACTCTACTGTGGTAGTACAGGTTAAAACTGCTCGTGCAGCCATAGAAGAAGAAGTTGAAGATGAAGAAGGATTAGAAGAAGGAATAGAAGGTGCTGAAGGTGCTGAAGGCGCTGAAGCTGCAACAGAAGCTTCCGCTGAAGGTGGAGAAGCCCCTAAAGAAGGTGCTGAATAAATAAACTAAAGCTATTCATACTAAGCATCCCATCCATAAATATCAGGATTCGGGATGCTTTTGTATTTTTACCCTTAACCAATTGAGGGTATGAAAAGATTTTTTGAATTTCTTTTTGGGAAGGAAAAACAACTATTAGAAGAAACAGATTCCATGAAAAAGTACCTGCTCATTGGCCTGGGAAACATAGGTGATGAATATAAAAACACCAGGCATAATATTGGTTTCCAGGCGCTTAACAAACTATCCGAAAAACAAAAATTCTCCTTTGAAACCCGAAAATTAGGAGATTTAGGTTCCTTTAAGATAAAAGGCAGAAGTGTTTTATGTTTAAAACCATCTACCTATATGAACCTAAGCGGTAAATCCGTAAAATACTGGATGGAAAAAGAGAAAATTCCATTAGAAAATATCCTGATCATCACTGACGACTTAAACCTCCCCTTTGGGACACTAAGGCTAAAAACTAAGGGAAGCGATGGTGGCCACAACGGTCTTAAGGATATTCAAAACAGCTTACAAACTGTGAATTACAACAGACTGCGAATTGGGGTTGGCTCTGAATTTAGTAAAGGCAGACAAGTAGACTATGTCCTTGGAAAATGGAATGATGAAGAAAAACGTGAACTACCTGAACGACTTGAGAGAGTCAATGAACTTATCGTGTCTTTTGTTCTTGCTGGAGTAAAGATAACCATGAATGAGTATAATAATACATAGACTACTTTATCCTACGGACCATAACAATTGGAACTTATAACGCCCGAAAGGAATAAATGCCTGAATCTGAACTGTTCCCCTCTGCATCTTTGGTGATTACGTTCCAATAATATACCGCGTTAGCAATAGTATTTATTTTGATACTGGATACAGAAGATGCCGGAGAAGCTATTAAAACCGCAGGCGGAGACACTGTATCCAGAAATATCTCATAACCTACGATATCATTATCAACATCTGCCCCTGACCATTCCACAACTATTTCTCCGTTGATATCCCTGACCACTGAAGCCCCAGATAAAGGTGTTATTATTTGTGCCGGAAAGGGAGCATGGGTAATTTGGGAACCCGCATTGAAGAACTGCCAGGTTGCACTTGATGCAGTTTCCTGTACCTGTGTATTCCTGGTAATGACCAACCACGAAAAAGGAACTCCTTTTTCTATGGTGAGTTCAGCACTGGTAGATTGCGTACTAACCGTTTGGGTAATATTAGTTGAAAGATTGGTCACCCTTAATTCATAGCTATTTGTATTGTTTGCGGTTTGCCACATAAATTCCACCCTGCTTGTTGTAGGAGTTATGCTTACGCCTGTGGTGCAGAGAGAGTTCTGTAGAGGAAAAACCAGAGCCGCCGCTGAAGGTGGTTTGGGTGAGTCCTTTTTACAGGCCGTAAAAAGCAGGCTTAAGAAAATTATTAAAAAAACTCTCATCGCTTCAACACTTTATAAGTTCCTTTTATAGTTCCTCCTCTGACATTAACATAATAAAGTCCTGAAGGTAATCCAGCAAAATTAAGTGAAATTGTATCTTCATTACTATCATGTTGCTGTCTACTGATCAATCGGCCGTCGGATGCAAAAACGGCGATGTCCAACGGAACAGCAGTTTGTCCTAAAAATATATTTAAAGTCTCAACTACAGGATTTGGATATATAACTGGCACAGCGGGAATAAAGACAGTCTCATCATATACACCCTGACAGGGCAGATTCGTAGATACTTTTAAGGTATTTGTTCCCTGCTTGAGATCCAGTATAATTTCTGAGCTTTCTGTTTGAATAAGGTTCCCATTTAATTCAATATTAAACAATTGGGCACCTGATAATGTAAGAACTGCCTGCAAACCATCTAAAGAGACCGCAGAACTAACACTTAACGGTTCGGGTTCATTTATTACTACATCAAAGCAGATTTCTTCAAATGTATTTATTCCGTCTGTTCCATTTATGCAAACCGCGTAAGTGCCAGTAGCCAAATTTTCCAATCTATAATCCTTTGTAAAGGCCTCTGTAATATTCAATCCGTTACCCACTACATTCACCGTGTAATCCATAGACATTACAGCAGTTATTTCAAATGATCCGTCATTATTGGTGATACAGGATTCACTTTCTATTGCCAGGTTGAAATTATCGGCAGCAAAACGAAAAACGGGACAGCCATCTGCATTCACCTCAATCCCCGGAGGTGTTCCCAGGCAAAGGTCATCTCCATCGTCAAAAACACCATCTCCATCATCGTCGGGCCTCAATTCACCTTCACCACAAATTTCCAGAAAAAAATTATTTATGGCACCCCCATCGGCCGGGGCAGTGTCAAAAACGGTCAGTACCCATTC
>JAHEHU010000070.1 GCA_024639765.1 Eudoraea sp. | reverse complement strand
GAGTGGTATGAGCCGAGCCCGTAACAGGGTCCTCACTGATCCCGCAGCGAGGCGCAAAGAAACGTGATACCATATCCACTGTATTTCCGGGAGCTGAAACAATGATGCCTCTTGCCTCTACCTTATCTAAAAGAAAAAAATTGGGCTTCATGGAGGCGATCATTTGTTCATTTTCATAAATCAGCAAATAATCTGTTTTACCTTTAAAGGTTTTTAAAGGGCTAAGGCCAAGAGCGTCTACCATTAAAGAGTTTGTAGGTACTTGCGTAAGGCTGTCTGACGGGAAATTCAGTGTAAGAAATTCTGAGGGTTCCCGGGTAACAGACAATTTTCCACTTCTGTGGGAATATAAATTGATGGTATCCGACTCATGGTGGTAATAGTTGTAAAGTACATACGCACTAGCCAAGGTTGCATGTCCACAAAGATCAACTTCCAGTTCCGGAGTGAACCAGCGAATCTGGTAATGATCTTCATCTTTTACCAAAAAAGCAGTTTCTGCAAGGTTGTTTTCCATGGCGATCTTTTGCATGGTGTCATCTGCCAACCAATTATCCATAACACATACCGCGGCAGGATTCCCCTGGAATAAGGCATCTGCAAAGGCGTCTATCTGGTATATCTTTTGTGTTTTCATAAGAAGGGGTATTAATTATGATACTATCCAATCTTTGGGGTCCTTCAGGACATCTAACAACCTGTCTTCCTCACTTCCTTTCTTGGGATGATGATCATATATCCATTGTACCTTTGGGGGCAAACTCATCAAAATACTTTCAATGCGGCCATTGGTTTTTAAGCCAAACAAGGTGCCTTTATCATGTACGAGGTTAAATTCCACATAACGGCCGCGTCTAATTTCCTGCCAATTTCTTTCATTTTGTGAATAAGACAGCATTCTTCTTTTCTCCACAATGGGCACGTAGGAGTTCAGGAAAGAATCTCCCACTTCAGTCACAAAATTGTACCATTGTTCCATACTCATCTCTTCCGAAGCTTTGCAATAATCAAAGAAAAGGCCTCCTATTCCTCTGGCTTCCTGCCTGTGGCTATTGTAGAAGTATTGGTCACATTTGGCCTTATAGGTGGCGTAAAAATCAGGATGGTGTTTATCGCAGGCTTCCTTACAGATCTTATGAAAATGTTGTGCATCCTCGTCAAATAGATAGTAGGGGGTTAGGTCTTGCCCGCCACCGAACCATTGGTCTACAATGTTCCCCTCTTTATCATACATCTCAAAATACCTCCAATTGGCATGTACGGTGGGGACAAAAGGGTTTACAGGATGCAATACCAGGCTGAGTCCGCACGCAAAAAAATCTGCCTCCTCTACCCCAAAGTAGGCCTGCATACTTGTGGGAAGTGCACCGTGCACGGCAGATATATTGACCCCACCTTTTTCAAATACGTCACCATTTTCAATGACACGGGTTTTGCCACCGCCACCTTCCGGGCGCTCCCATAGATCTTCCTGAAATGAAGCCTTGCCGTCAATGCGCTCTAATTTCGAGCTAATTGAATTCTGCAGGTCCACTATATACTTATAGAATTTTTCTTTCATTGCTATTGATCAATTAAATGTACCAATTGAGATCTGGAATGTCCTTTTAATTCATCCAGGGTATGTACTTTTTTAGAAGCCTGTGTTAATTTTTGCAATTTAGCCATCCCTTTTTCCAGATCTTGTTCTTCCTCCTCAAAATACACCATTCTGCCTACCGCATTATTATGCATATCCATAGCATTTGAGAGATTGTCTCCCGGAAGTATTTTTTCGTGCATTTCAGTGATCTTTTGGGTCCACCTCAAGACTTTTTTTTCATCCTTTTGTGTTTGCATGCATTCCTTGGCAATCAACCAATTCCAGGCAGCGTGCCTGAATGCATTGGCGGGGGTATTTTTATGATGTGTGGTTCCAAAAAAGGTATTGGAATAGGTAACAGCTTTCTTTGTGGCTGTATACGTTGGCCAGAGCAGTCTTATATTACCCAAACATAGTCGTAACAATTGCCATAGTTGTTTTGCATTCGCTCTTTTTATAAATTGCCACAATTCCACTACTCCGAATACGACTTTACAGCATCTATGAAGGCTTTGGCATTTTCAACCGGCACTGTTGGTAAAATACCATGACCCAAATTTACTATGTATCTGTCTTTCCCAAAATCGCGTATCATCTTCGTCACCATTTTCTTTATTTCTGCCGGGGGGGAGAACAATCTAGTGGGATCAAAATTACCCTGTAAGGTTATATTGCCGCCACTAAGGTACCGTGCATTTTGAGCAGAACAGGTCCAATCTACTCCCAGGGCGGCCGCCCCAGATTGAGACATGGTCTTAAGGGCAAACCAGCATCCTTTCCCAAAGACAATTACTGGGGCTTCATTTTTTAATGCGTCTACGATCTGTTGAATATAAGGCCAGGAGAATTCATTGTAATCTTCCGGGGACAACATACCACCCCAGGAATCGAACACCTGAACCGCATTTACTCCGGCAGCTACTTTAGCCTTTAAATATGCAATGGTGGTATCTGTTATCTTTTGAAGCAACCCGTGAGCTACCAGTGGTTGGGTAAAGCAAAATTCCTTGGCTTTGTCAAAGGTTTTACTCCCTTGCCCTTGAACACAATAACAAAGGATAGTCCAGGGAGACCCCGCAAAACCAATTAGGGGCACCTCATCTTGTAATTTTACCTTGGTCATTTTGATGGCATCCAAAACATAACCAAGACTTTCGTGTACATCCGGGACTATTACCCGGTCCAGGTCTTTTTGAGATCGGATGGGGTTGGGCAGATAGGGACCAAAATTTGGTTTCATTTCCACCTCAATTGCCATAGCCTGAGGAATTACCAGGATATCACTAAATAAAATAGCAGCATCCATCCCAAATCTTCGGATAGGCTGCACGGTGATCTCTGAGGCCAGTTCCGGTGTCTGGCAACGGGTAAAGAAATCGTACTTCTTCTTGAGCTCCATAAATTCTGGTAGGTACCTCCCGGCTTGTCGCATCATCCAAACGGGTGGCCTTTCCACGGTTTCGCCTTTTAATGCCTGTAAGAATAGGGTGTTCTTTATTGCCATGTTCAATGTTTTAATGGAGTAGGATATGATCTTATAAGGGCCTGAATTACACCATCTACTGTATTGTTTTCAGATACATGCACATGGTTGCTGTGCTTCCTTGCTTCTTTAGCTGTGGTTTCTCCAATGCAAAATACGGGAGTTTCCCCAATCTCATTTACCTGTGTAAAGCTTTCAACTCCGCTGGGACTATAAAATAAGATCGCTTGAAACTCCGAATTAAATTGCCGGAAAACCAGGCTTGTTTGGTAGACTTCCACTTCTTCAAAAAGGATATTCTCCTTTTGAAGGATATTTCTTAGTTCAGGTCTGTTTCTATTTCCTGTAAAGATTAAAAAATGTTGATTTTTGTGAATATTTTGGATAAAATGGGCTAATTCTAAGGCATTATCAGCCATTTTGATCACTTTTAGTCCATTTTCTTTCAAAAAGGACCTGGTTTTTCGTCCAACACAAAAACACCTTATTTCCGAAATGTTGAAGCCGGGATGATCAGTCAAATGCTGTAAAAAGCTTTTTACCCCATTTTTAGAGGTAAAAATAAAATGCGTAAATCCTTCTGGAAGGGTAAAATCTAGAAGATCAATGGTAATAGCATTGTATTCTTCTACAGCTATCTGAGCATCTTCCAGCGCCTTTTTTTGTTCCTCGCTCAATATTCTGGTGGAAAGGATGGGACTCATTGTTTTAACTGGGCTTTTATGGTGGTCATAAGTTCTTTACCACCTTGTTCCAAGATTTCCTGAGCACAGATACCACCAAAATTATCTAGCGCTTGTACACTCACCTCTTTGTTGATCTCAAATTTCTCCTGCCCGTTCAGGGAAAGCAAGATGCCCCTGAAGCGAAGTGTATCTCCTTGGAGAGTAGCCAGGGCACCTATAGGGGCCGAGCATCCACCTTCCAAGGTCCTTAAAAAATCGCGTTCCACTTTGGTACAGATATCAGTATCTGTATCATTCAACGCAGCGAGCGCTTTTTTACAAGCTTCATTTTTATCATGGGTAACAACCATCATAGCGCCCTGTGCTGGCGCCGGGATCATCCATTCTAAGGGAGTATGATTTTTCGGAAGAAGGCCGATACGTTTTAAACCGGCTGCAGCAAAAATGGCAGCATTCCACGGATTGGTCCTTAATTTTTCTAAACGGGTGTTTACATTGCCACGTAGATCTGTGGTCTCATGAAGTGGATATCTGTGCAGCCATTGTGCTTTCCTTCGCAGACTTCCTGTAGCAACCAGACCTTCTTCATTAAGAAAATGAAGGCCCTTATGTACTAAAATATCCCTGTGATCCCCTCTTTTTAGAACAGCCGCCTTCACAATTCCTTTGGGAAGCAAGGTGGGTACATCTTTCATTGAATGGACCGCCAGATCTATCTCTCCTTTGAGCAAGGCTACATCGAGTGTTTTTGTAAAAACACCGGTAATACCTAATTCGTATAAAGGTTTATCCAACACCAGGTCGCCGGTGGCTTTAACGGGAAGTAGTTGGCAGGCATGCCCGGATGCCTCCAGTTTCTTTTTCACGGTAGTGGCTTGCCACATGGCCAGTTCACTGTCGCGCGTCCCTATCCGGATAGGCCTACTCATGGTTTATCAACTTCTAATTGAAACACCCGTTGAATAAGTTCAAGACTATCTTCGGCATCTACTTCTGTATCTTTTAAATGATTGGCAAACTGCTTGGTGATCTTTTGTATGATCCTGTCAGAAATGATATCGGCCTGTTGGGGATTAAAGTCAGTTAGCTTTTTAGACTGAAAGTTGATCTCCTCATCTTTCATGGTCTTCAATTTCTTTTTCAGGGCTTTGATCACAGGGGCAAATTTTCTGGTTTCGAGCCATTTAATAAATTCTTTCCGCACTTCCTCAATGATCTTTTCTGCTTGTGGAATATACGCTTTCCTGCGCTCCAGGGTCTCGTCCGTCCGTTGAGATAGATGGTCCAAATGTACCAGCGTAACACCGGGTACTTCGGTTACATTTTCAGCCACATTCTTGGGGATAGAAAGATCCAGAATCAGGAGGTTTTTTTTCAGGTGCAGCAGCGCCTTTGATATCGTAGGAGATTGGGCACCTGTTGCTACAACCAGCACATCTGCCTGTCTGATCTCGGTTTGAAGATCCCCATAATCTTTAACCAGCAGGTTGAACTTCCCTGCGATCTTTTGGGCCTTGTCCCTGGTTCTGTTAATTAAGGTAATATGCGAGTTCTTGGTGTGTTTTAAAAGATTCTCACAAGTATTTCTTCCGATCTTCCCGGTTCCAAAAAGCAGAATATTCTTTTCGGATATATTTGGTACTTCTTGCAGGATATATTGTACGGAGGCAAAGGCCACGGAAGTAGCACCACTGGAGAGTTCTGTCTCGTTTTTAATACGCTTACTCGCCTGAAGAATAGTGTTACAGAGTCGTTCGAGGAAAGGATTGGCCAGCCCATTTTTTTTAGATCGGGCGAAGCCTTTTTTTAACTGACTGATGATCTCAAAATCGCCAAGGATCTGACTGTCTAGTCCCGTGCCGACCCGAAAAAGGTGATCAATGGCCTCGTAGTTCTTGTAGACATAACCAACTTCCTGAAACTCTTCAACACTGCCATTAGAGTGGTCACATAGAAGTTTTATAAGCTGAAAAGGATGTTGTGCAAAACCATGAAGTTCAGTACGGTTACAGGTTGCTGTGATCAGGAGTCCATCTATCCCTTGTTCCATGGCCTTGGTAAGAATGGCATTTTCAGCAAGTTCATCCAAACTAAATTTTCCCCTAAGGACAGCATCGGCCTTTATATAGCTCAGCCCGATGGTGTAGAATGAATTATGCCTGGATATGTGGTAATTCTTCATTTAAGTTTAATGAATGCCAAAAATAACAGTAACGCTCTGTCAAAAATAACGCTAGCGGTACTTTAAGTATCGTTATAAGTATTTTTGACAACGCTTTTAGCATAAAAGCCTCATAATCGTTTATTTTTGCGCAATAACGGAACATTCAAAATATGTATTATTTAGACTTGTTCTAAATAAAACGAGATTAAAAACGGATATATGAACGACAAAAATATCGCTGAAGGTACCTTACAGGAGATCTTTGTAGAACCCGATTTTATTGTACTCAAATTTCAAAATGAAACCTCTAAAATTCAGCAGTTTAACCGCAAGATAGATCACTCTTTCTTACAATTTCATTTTTGTATGAAGGGGAGGGCCAAGTTTATTTTCAATCAGGGGACCTACGCTTTAGACGTACCCGAGGAACAATCCCTTTTACTGTATAACACCCTGGTAGATCTGCCTTTGCATGCTGAATTGCAGCCAGATACGTGGATGATATCCCTGGTAATGAGCATTCAAAGATTTCACTCTTTATTCTCTCAACAGGCCGAACATATACCATTTCTTAGCAAAGAGTTTGAGGATAAGAAATATTACAATCAGGAATTGATCACCCCTCCCATTGCGGTAGTGTTAAGTCAGCTTATGAGCTATAACGTACATCCAACCATCATGGATCTGTATGTGAAAGGAAAAGTCTATGAACTTATCGCGCTCTATTTTAATAAAACAGACAATTCTGCGCTGGAGCAATGTCCGTTCTTAGTGGATGAAGAGAATGTAAAAAAGATCAGGAAAGCAAAGGATATTATTTTGCAACGAATGACAGAACCACCCACCTTACATGAATTGGCAGACGAAATTGGATTAAGTCTACGAAAATTAAAGGAAGGGTTTAAGCAGATCTATGGTGATTCGGTATATAGTTTTCTGTTTGATTATAAGATGGAATATGCCAGAAAGATGCTTGAGTCTAACCAGTATAATGTAAACGAGGTTGGTCTTAAGGTAGGCTATAGCACTTCCAGTCATTTTATAGCCGCTTTTAAAAAGAAATACGGCACCACTCCCAAGAAATACCTTATGTCCCAAACGCAATAGTTCTATAAGGGTTTCACGGTATTTTGAAATTTGATTCAAAATAGCGACCTTAAGAGGACCACCAACATAAACATTACGGGTATGAACCTAAACCAAGTGACCGTTCCAACCATGGATCTGATAAGGTCTATTGGGTTCTATGAGAAATTAGGATTGAAGCTGATCATAAAAGCGGAGCCAACCTATGCCAGGTTTGAATGTCCCGAGGGAGACGCTACCTTTTCCATTCACCAGGTAGAAGAATTGCCCAAAGGAAATGGCATCATGGTTTATTTTGAATGCCAGAATCTGGATACCTATGTTACCGAATTGGTAGAAAAAGGAATACGTTTTGATGAGCTGCCGAATGACAAACGATGGATCTGGAGGGAGGCCAGGTTAAAAGATCCGGATCAGAATCAGTTGATACTATTTTACGCCGGAAAAAATAGAAAGAACCCGCCCTGGCGGATCGTCTGATTTGGCAAGAATAAAATTAATTCAGTAGAAATACGGGCTATAAAGGTCGGGCTACAATAACTCCTGTATTTTTCTTAATTCCCTTTAGGTACTCTACGAGCGGTAGTGTGGAGATCTCTACCGCCCCCGATGATGAAGCGTGAAGAAGATGGATACGCCCATCAGCTGCTTTAATGGCAAATCCTGTGTGAGTAACATCCAGGCCCTCTATTGACGTAGCAAGCGCAATGATATCACCAGTATGGATCAAATCTTCATTCATGGACAACATTTCCCTTGATAAAATACACAGTGGTTGTTTCTGCAATTCCTTTTCTGTTTTTTGTATCTGCTGAAATGATTTTTCATCTTTCAGATAGGGATAAAGGTCTCTGTGCGTACTCATGAAATTGAGTGTTTTATCTATTTCAGTACCGCCAAGAGCGGCCGTAATATTTTGTACCAGACCTTTCTCTTCGTTGTTAGAGATCCATTCTGTAAAGTAGTGCAGGCGAGAGCTATATCCCTTCAATTTCCCATTCCTGTATCTTATTTTTTCAAGCATTTTTGCAAAGGTCTCGAAGCTGGGGTCATTATCTTCCTTTGCCATCCCAAAAGCAAGCACATTTTCTACATATGTAGTACAATCCAGGCCTTCAAGGGTAATTACCAAAGATTCTTCTTGCCCAACTTCCAGGGTTTTGGCTACATAAGGGGTGCCCAAAAATGTTCTGCCAATGGCTACTAATTCCTCACCTACCAGTGCATTATTAAGGTTTTCAATTTCTTGAAATTTTTGGTTTACAGCTTCCTTATTTTCCGTTGAGCAAATAATTTGTTGTGCCCATAAGGAACTGCCAGTCATCAAAAAAAAGAGAAATTTCAAGTATGTTTTCATAGACCTTAAACTTGCAACCAAGGTACAATGAAAAACTGAAAAGGGGAATCTATAAATCAGAATTTCAGAGGTAAAATTCTATAGTTAGACCAAAGGAGCATCATATTTTCAAACATCATATTCTTTCAAATGCAATTTCATTTTTCAATCGATCTAAACATTGAAATATCAAAATTTAGCATGCCAACCGAATGTCCATATAATTTATCGAACTTTTTAGACAACCCAGTGATTTCCATGTTAATTGTAAGAATCATAAGGAATACTTAATATTACACCTCCTTAAACCAATAGAGATAGTTGAATGAAAAAAATCAGCACTTTGTTATTGCTGCTATGCTGGTGCTATTATGGATTGGGACAAACCTTTTTTTCGGATGTTCAGTCCATTCGTGTGGATCAGGAAGTAAGATACGGTGATGTTGTAACTTTTCATGGCCCGGGCGTTTCTTTCGCTGATTACGACGGAGATGGTTGGGACGATATATCCATTCCCGCCTCAACGACCAGAGATTTTCAGTTCTTACACAATACCGGGGGGCAATTTGAGGTACAGCAATTACCTATTACTAGTGGTGGAATAGAGTCACAACAGCTTACCTGGGTAGATTTTGACAACGATGGAGATCTCGATTTTTTTGCTACAAGTGATGTAGGACAGTGTTGGTTTTACAGAAATGATGGTAATGGACTTTATACCGATATTTTTACGGCCTCAAAAATTGCTCAACAGCAGTGGAAATATGCGGGCGTATCCTGGGGAGATTACAATAATGACGGGAACCTCGATGCATTTTTATTGGTTAGGGATACTGATATTGAACGCCATAATCTTCTCTATAGAAATGAAGGCGATGGTACCTTCACAGATGTTACCATGGAGGCAGGGCTCTCCCTGGAACGTAAACTAACCTTGGCCGCAGTTTTTTTGGATTATAACAGGGACGGGTACCAGGATATATTCCTGGCCAATGACAAAGAGACCATCGCCAATCAACTATACCTCAATAGTGGAGATGGCACCTTCCAGGATGTGAGTATTGCTTCCGGATTAGACATCAGGATGGATGGCATGTCCGCAACCATCGGTGATTATGATAGGGATGGGTGGACAGATATTTATATAACCAATGGTTCAACAGTAGATTTTTCAGAGAGTGTTATTGGAAATGCCTTTATGCGGAATAACAAAGACAATACCTTTACCAATATTGCCCTACAAAATGGCACACGATTCGACAGTTTTGGATGGGGTTCTGTATTTCTGGACACAGAAAACGATGGATACCTGGACCTGTATGTGAGTGGTGAGTTAGACGGAAGTGATGGAAAGCTTCCATCTGCTTATTATGAGAATGACGGGACCGGCAATTACAACATTCCACCCAATGCAGGATTTGAGAACAACACTTATGCCAGCTATGGAAATGCGATAGGGGATATTCAAAATGACGGACTACCAGATATCGCAGTGGTGAACGTAGAAGACCAACCCCTCAATATCTGGGAAAATCAAAGTTTGAATACAGGAAATTGGTTAAAGGTTAAACTACAGGGCACCACAAGTAACCGTATGGGAATAGGGTCCTTTATAAAGGTGAAAGCGGGGGAGAACCTGTATTATGAATATACTGCATGCGGTGAGGGATTTATTAGTCAAAACAGCTTTTCAGAGTTTTTCGGAATTGGGGATGTAACTACTATAGATTATGTTCAGGTCACATGGCTGAGCGGGCAGACCGATCGGATTGAAAATGTAACCCCAAACCAAGCCATAACCATTGTTGAAGGTTCTTTTCCGGCAGACCCTATAAATGATGAACAAGAAGAGACTGGGAATAATGACACTGCTGATCATTCTATTGCCAGACAGTGGAACGAAGTACTTCTCGATGCCATTAGAACGGACTTCGCCAGGCCAACGGTGCATGCAAGAAACTTATATCATAGTGCCTTGGCTATGTACGATTCCTGGGCAGTTTTTGACAGTATATCAGAAACTGTTTTTCTAGGCAAAACCAGCCATGGTTTTTCTTGCAGGTTCGATGGGATTGAACCTCCGAATGATGTAGAGGCGGCACGTCAAATAATGATGAGTTTCGCACTCTATCGTTTGCTTTCATACAGATTTGCCAATTCTCCGGGAGTGACCTTTGCGATGCAAAGATTTGATGAACTATTCTCCAACCTTGGATATGACAACTCATTTACCAGTACGGACTACAGTACCGGCTCTTACGCAGCCTTGGGGAATTATCTCGGAGCGCAGTTAATAGATTTTGGATACACCGATGGTGCTAATGAAAAAGACGATTATGTAAATGAATTTTACGAGCCAATTAATGAGCCTCTGTTTCTCGAACAATATGAGGAAACATACGAGCTGGCTGATCCCAATCGTTGGCAACCATTGGCTTTTGAAAGTTTTATTGACCAAAGCGGTAATACCATAGCAGGTAGTGTTCCGGATTTCCTGAGTCCGGAATGGGGACAGGTTAAACCCTTTGCATTGAAGACTGCCGACCTTCAAATTCTCAACAATGGTTTTGACAGTTATATCTACAATGATCCTGGTCCTCCGGTAAGTATACAGAATTCTGGTCAGGATGGAATTGAGGATCCGTATAAATGGCACTTTGCATTGGTTGCATCATGGTCCTCACATCTAGATCCGGCAGATCCTACACTGATTGATATCTCACCGGGAGCCATAGGCAATGTTGCATTGGCTTCTTTCCCGACCTCTTTTGAAGAATATCAGTCGTTTTATGATTTCATGGATGGCGGTGATACAGGGCCCGGGCATGCGCTAAATCCGTTTACGGGTCTGCCATATGAACAACAATTGGTGAAAAGGGCAGATTATGCAAGAGTGTTGGCCGAATTTTGGGCAGACGGGCCGGATTCCGAAACGCCTCCCGGACACTGGTTCACCATCTTTAATTATGTCAGCGATCATCCAGAGACTCAAAAGCAGATTGCAGGTACGGGAACTGTGGTAGATGATATGGAATGGGATGTAAAAGGGTATTTAGCACTTGGTGGTGCCATGCATGATGCCGCAGTAAATACCTGGGGTATAAAGGGGTATTACGATTATATAAGGCCTATTTCCGCAATTCGTTATATGGCCTCCAAAGGTCAGAGTTCAGACAATACATTACCCAGTTTTGATCCGCATGGATTGCCCCTTATTCCCGGAAGAATAGAACTGATCGGAAATGGGGATCCGCTGGCAGGACCCGGAGATGAAAATGTTGGTAAGATCAAGATATATGCCTGGAAGGGACCAGATTTTATAACGGATCCAACCGCTGACATAGCCGGTGTAGATTGGATATTGGGAACTCATTGGTGGCCTTACCAGCGCCCAACTTTTGTAACACCACCTTTTGCCGGGTATGTATCTGGTCATTCTACTTTTTCTCGGGCGGGGGCGGAAGTATTGACCATGTTCACAGGAGATGCTTATTTCCCGGGAGGGATGGGTGTATTTGATATGGAACAAGATAATTTTTTGGTTTTTGAACCGGGTCCAAGCGAGAATCTAAGTTTGCAGTGGGCCACATACCGGGATGCATCCGATCAAACCAGTTTATCCAGGATCTGGGGAGGGATACATCCGCCAATAGACGATATTCCAGGACGTATTATGGGGGATAAGATTGGTAAAGAAGCCTATGCCCTGGCGGAGGAGTATTTTAATGGTCTTGTTAGCATTCCAAACAATAATTTTCTGGTAAGATCGAATGGTGAAAGTTGTCATGATCAGAATGATGGCAGTATTACCGTGAATGCCATTGATTACTATGACTACATTCTTGAAATAAATGGTGAGGAATACAACTTTACACAGGAAATTATGGTTGGTAATCTGGAACCGGGTTCCTATAGCCTGTGTCTTAGGATAAAAGATTATGTTGGTTTTGAGCAGTGTTATGATATCACTGTCCCGGCGGTAGAGCAGATGGATCTATCTTCTAAAATAGAAGCAGTTGGGCTTACCCATAAGGTTACTATTGAGATCAACAAGGGTACGCCTCCTTATGAGGTACGAATAAATAATGAGGTAAAAGGAACCTATAACAACAATACGTTTAGCACCACGGTTAGGAACGGTGACTTTCTTAGTGTAAGCTCGGGATTGCCTTGCGAAGGAGAATATCTGGAGACCATTTCTATAAGTGATAATCTTATGGCCTATCCCAACCCAACTTCTAATGAATTGATCATTTCTGCAAGCAGTGATACTAGTTTTATGGAAGTATACAATACGGCGGGGCAGTTGGTAAAAACATTTAAAGGTAAAGGTCCGCTACCTCTTTCTGATCTGAGCAAAGGGGTATATCTTGTAGTAATAAAAGATACTGGTGCCACAAGGTCTTTGAAGGTAATTGTTTCAGATTAGCATAGGATTCTGCCGGTTTCACAGATGCTCTTAGGTTCCTTGTTTTGCTGAAGTATGCTGTATCATCTTTTCTATAGATCTGTGGACCCCCGGAGACAATGAGCGCAAATACTTTTCCTGAGTATACAACCGCAATTCGTTCCTTAGATCTGGGTGTTTCTGAGCCGTTCTAACAATAAATCTGAATGCCGTAAACCTAACTGAAGGTTTCTTCTCTACCTGTTCCCATAAAGACACACAAAGATCAAACAGATAACCTTGCTGTTCTTCGGTTAAATCCATTTCCAGGAGGATCTTTAGTAATTCCCGCTGATGCCCATCTGATTTATTCCCAATACAACCAATTATTCTGTTGACATGTTTTTGTACACAAGGGTCATTTTTTGTAATACAACTCCACAATACCCATGCTGCACGCCATGAATAGGGTTGTTTATCCGTAATGGCCAATTCAATTGCCTCCTCAAAATATTCGGGATGTATTTTCATAAATGAGATCATCTCATTTTTGTGCGAATGCGTCAATGCATATTCTAATTTGGTCTCCTTCGACATGCTTTCGAGAAATTTCTAATACAAATCATTCTGTTAGGTATCTTTTGAAAGAGAGATCCCTTCTCCTTCATTTTTTAGGAATACCCTGGTATGTGGAAGACTTTCAGGATAATTTTCCTGTAAAAAAGTGATCAACTTTTCCCGCACAAGAACCCTTAGATCCCAGGCAGTAGGAGAGTCTTTGGCACTCATCAGGGCTCGTATCTCTACATTGGTTGCTGTGGCGT
>JAHEHU010000167.1 GCA_024639765.1 Eudoraea sp. | reverse complement strand
GAACAAAGAAATCATCCATGTGAACTTCTTTCTTTTCCCCTTTATCATTGACAATTACGATACTCGCATTAAAAGCCATAAGTGCAGTGGCTATAGAGGAGGCATGAACACTTACACAAGATCCATTATCTATAATAGCATGATTTTCATTTTCACCTGTTTCAGAATGTCGGGCAAAACATCGATCACCCCCTTTGCGAAAGCAATCATGATCAGCAGAACGAAAATACCAGCAGCGGTTACGCTGTGCTATATTACCTCCCAGGGTCGACATATTTCTTAATTGGGGGGTTGCGGCATGGTTTACTGCCTGATGGAGTGCCAAATAGTGAGTTTTTATTTCCGGATTTGAAGCTATTTCGGCCAAGGTAACATTAGATCCTATGCTCAATCCTTTTTTAGGGTCATAACCAATTTTATCAAGACCGGGAATGTTCCGGATATTAATAATTTTTTGGGGTTTGAGCAAGCCTTCCTTTACCCAGTCGAACACATCAACTCCACCAGATTTGAATATCGATGCTTTATCTGAATGCTCATATAGCTGTTCGGATACTGTTGAATTTACCTGTTGAAGGGCATCTTCAACGGATTTGGCTTCGTACCAACTAAATTTATTCATGTCTTTATATTTAAGAGACTTTATTTAATGCTTTAAGAATACTTGATGGAGTAATAGGTATTTCATAAATCCGTACTCCAATTGCGTTATAAACGGCATTTGCAATTGCGGCAGCCGTTGCTATGTTTGCCGGTTCTCCAATACCATATGCATCCGTGGAGGAAAGCGCTGAATATTCTTCTACAATCACGGTTTCGATTTCTGGGATTTCCATAGAAAATGGGACCTTGTATTGATCTACATTGGCATTCATCATATGACCGGTTGCATTGTCCATAACTCTATTTTCATATAAGGCGTACGATACGCCCTGGATGACTCCCCCATTGATTTGACTTTCCAATTGACCTATATTAAGCGGTCTGCCACAACTATGCGCAGCAACTATCTTATCTACTTTAACAAAGCCCGTATCGGTATTGACACTGACCTCCGCAAACTGAACGGACCCCAAATCCCCAAAGGCCAATCCCCATGGCTGCTGAAAGCCACCGTAATCATTAGATCGGCTGGCAAATTTACTGATTTGGCTTGTGCGCATTAATTTGGTTGCCTCTTTGAAAGGCATTTTCAGATTAGCATCCTTTTTACTACCTACCTGGCCATTCTCAATAAACAATTCCGAAGAATCGGTTTCCCATTTCTGGGCAACTAGTTTCAAAAGTGCTTTTTTGGCTTCATAAGTAGCATTGCGAGCTGGAGGGGTAATGGAGCCAGTTACTACACTTCCCCCAGACCCCGGGCCGACAGGGAAAAAAGTGTCGCCAATGTTGACTGCAATAGCGGACACAGGTAGGCCTAATTCCTCGGCAACTACCTGGGCAAGAATGGTTTTAGTCCCTGTTCCTATATCCTGGACACTAGACCTTATCTCAACCCCACCATCATTATGGATTTTGACTTCAACGGAAGAATCAAGAGATACAAATCGAGGCCAGGTAGACTGGCCTACTCCGAGGCCCTTCTTTATTACCCCTTTACCGCTACCTGCAGGTTGACGACGAGACCAGTCGAAAAGTTTTGCTCCACGTTGGCGCTCTACTTTTCTCACTTCACTTTGATCTATTATGTCTCTGTATTTTAATGGATCTATCTCAAGCTTCTCCGCCAATTCATCAATAGCCTGTTCAAGTCCAAAAGCTCCTTGCACATTACCGGGTGCACGCCAGGCAGCTCCTGGTCCTGCATTAGTCAATACATCATATTGTTCGGTCGCAAAATTAGGACATGGGTACAAGATTTGGGCAATCCGTCCCACTCCAGCGCCGAGGTTTACCCCTGCCGTCCCATGAGAACGTTGCTGAATAGCAGTCAATGAACCATCTTTCTTGGATCCTATTTTTAGATATTGAATGGAATTAGGGCGATTTCCCTCGGCAAGATGCTCTTCTTGCCTATCCAACATTAACCAGACCGGTCTTCCCGTTTTTTTAGCAAGATTTGCCGCCATGGGCCCGAAACTTCCGGCACTGTGTTTTGCGCCAAATCCACCGCCCATAAAATCACAGAATACCCTTACTTTACTTTTTGGTAAATTGAAGACGCTAGCCATTTCATTTCTAACCGCATTGGTGTTTTGTGTGGATGCATAAACCATCATATGGTCAGCATTCCAGTCTACCACAACACCATGGGTCTCCAGGGGCATGTGCGTATGCACCTGTGTGCGATATGTTCTCTCTACCACAACATCAGCTTCTCTGAAACCCGCTTCTAAATCACCTCTGGGCCCACCAAAAAAACTACTGGTCGACGGCCCTCTAACATTACCTTCCCCTTTACTCCCGTCATGTGTTTCACCTACATCTCCACCATCTTCTTGTTGGGTAATTGGCACATCAAACACAATGGGTGCATTGATTTCCATGGCAGCTTCAATATCAATGACAAAGGGTTTCTCCTCATAGTTCACCTTAATCAATGCGATGGCATCTTTAGCTATTTCCAGGCTTTCTGCTGCAACACCTCCGAGAGGTTGCCCCACATATTTTACCATCGGATATTTACCATTATTATTCTCTTCTCCCTCTTTCTGGTCATTCTCTATTAAGTGAATGGCATGTACCCCCGGCAGACTTTCGGCTTTGGTGATATCGATTGATGTTATGACTGCATGTGGTACATTTGAACGCATCATCTTAGCATAGAGCATCCCTGGCAATTTAATATCTGAGGTATATTTTGCATTACCTGTCACTTTTTCGCGGGCATCTATTCTTTGGACCCTTTTTCCAATTACTTTTAATTTATCGTTAACGGGCCATGCTGGCGGTTCTTCAATAGGTATTTCCCTTTCTATTTCACTCAAATTATGCCCTGGCATACCGTATGGGAATTTTTCTTTTCTAGTATCCATCTTAAATAGTTTTTTTTGCTGCTGCCAAAGTAGCCTTAAAGACATGAGGGTAAGTACCACAACGACAAAGGTTGCCTCGAGTTGCATTTTTTACGTCCTCCAAATTAGGATTTGCGTTGTTTTCCACCAGATGTACGCAGGACATCACCATCCCCGGTGTGCAGTAGCCACACTGGGAGGCGTCATGCTCAATGAAAGCTTGTTGAACCGGGTGTAATTCACCATTTTTAGCGATACCTTCAATGGTAGTGACTTCTTTGTCGCCAACATCAAAAGCTGACATCATACAGGCATTCACTGGTTTTCCATCCAAATAAACGGTGCAAGCAGAACAGGAGCCCCGATCACAAACGACCTTTGTTCCTGTAAGTTCCAAATGGTCTCTTAAGGCCGAGGCCAATGTTGTTCTCGGTTCCACACTTATTGAATTCATAATACCATTGACCTTCATTTTGATAGTAACGGCTTCAGGCCCATATTCTTTACCAGCGACGTATTGTTCCTTATAATCAAACGCAAGTGCATTTGAAGTCAAAAAAACACTCCCTGCAGTAGATAATCCGGCACCTCTAATGAAACTTCGCCTTGTTATACCTTTTGTCGGTTTAGGTTCGGATCCTTGGTTTTTATCTTCCATAGAACTACAAATGAATTTATTAAATTATCAATCTAACGTAAGTCAAAGAAAGTTACGATAATATTCATTTAGAAAGAATAAAAATAAGTACTAATTGCCCTACCAGAATTTGCAAAATAAAATTAGAATAAAATGCTGGTGTTAAAAAGACCGGAACTAAAGTCTAATAGTATTTGCAAAAAAGTGTTGTTTCCTGTAGTTCTAAAAAAACGAACATAATTTCGGGCACTTCTCAATCCCTTTTTCCGAAAAGAAGAGCTTCATCCATGTGAGGCTTTTTTATTTTTTAAACAGGGATAAGCCTGTTATATTTAACAATGACGATAAATGCGACTCATTGTGCGGTAAAGTATGGATAAGATCAATTTATAAAATACTTTATAAAGCTGCGAAATTCCGTAATTTTATTTGCATGCAGTGTAAACAAAAAAACAATCAGAACAAATTATAAATACACTATGTTTATAGTAAAACTAAAAACATACTATGAAAAATGATAACATCTTAAAACTTTCTTTATCCATACTATTTTTTGTTTTTTTTTCAGTTTCTCCGAGTATGGCTCAAATAGCTGCACCATATGCCAGAGTAGTGGAAATTGAGATTAAGTCAAATTATTTGG
>JAHEHU010000069.1 GCA_024639765.1 Eudoraea sp. | reverse complement strand
GAATAGTTATTCGGTGTAGCGATATTTTTTTCTGCTATAAAAGCTTCTTTTAATTGCTTATGGCCCTTGAATTGGCAGTGCCTATGCCTATGATGCCATCATATAGATCTCCAAAATTTCGGTAATAAACAAGTATCAAATAGTTGTTTTCCGTGAAATGGAAATTACCGCCTATGGCATTCAGCTCAACACTGCCATCAGCTTTTTTAAGAGCATAGGTATAATTATAAAAACCTTGCTTGAGGAGTAAGGTGGATTCCAGGTTGCCAGTTTTGTCATTGTAGGTCATCTTGTTCGAATCATCGAGGGCGTAATTGTTGTATTTTCCATAAACATAGACATCATCCAGGCCTATACGCTCTGTATAAGGCAAAGTAAAATGAACACCTGTGTATTCTGCCTCACGGGATCCATCAGTACCTTGCAGTGTTCTTATTACAAAATCGCCATTTATATCCGGAAAGTAGGTATATGGTCTGTCAAACCTGAAGAGATCCGGGAAGAGGTAGTGCTGATAAATATCCTGAAATTCAATGCGAGAAATGGCTGCCGTAGGAGCTCTGAGATCACTGGTGTCAAAATTTAAAAATTCATTTCCTCCAAAAAAACTGGTTTCCTGGTCATATTTATAGACTAATTCATTCCCAAGGGTATATTGAGGACTTATTGAATGTATCATAAGATTCCATTGATAATTTTGTATCAAAGCAACTTTGATCTCCTTTTTTGGATTTACCCAGGGAAATCCGGCAGAATTTATGGTGAATTGAACAGACTGTTTCTCATCGAGGTAGTTAAAATCTCTTGAACGACGAACAACAGCAGCTACTCGAACCAGATCCTGGTATACCACAAAACGTCGTGAGAATTGAAGCTCGTATGAACTGTTGTAGATCTCCAGAATATAATTGCCACTAACTTTTAGTTTAACGTTGGCATTTGGTATGGTAAGTTGATAATTGGAATAAGGTTGCAGGGTAGAATAGCTATTCTCATAATTTATGATCCGTTGATTATCTATCCCTATAAGGTATTGCGACTTTAGTAATTGAGAGGGTGTCCAATCGTAATCACAATGAACTATTGAATAATAATAGTCTTGTTCGGCTGCTAGGAGATCGTCAAATTCCAAGTACATTTCCTCCCCCAATTGTATGATAGGAAATTGGTCCTCAGTACCTCCTTTAAAGATGACCGATTTAATATTTTCAGGAGGATTTATCTCTTCCTGAACCTGTGCAAAGGTCTGAAAGACAAAGCAACACAAAAAGATTTGTTTAAGATTCAGGCGCATTAAAGGGCTATTTTTACGCCAAAGGTAAACAAAAACTATGCCCTTCAAATTACCTTCGCTGTAATGTCCAAATTTATAGTCAATAATTATGAAAACTTTCTTTTAAATGGTATTTTTGGGCAAATTTTTATAACCACTAAAGGTTTACATTTCATGTCAAAAGACATTCGAATTAAAAAAGGGTTAAACATCAACCTGGTAGGCGCTGCGGAGCCTACTACCTCCAAAGCCGCTTTAAGCAATGTACATGCTATCAACCTGTCCGATTTTCACGGGCTTACTCCAAAGATGTTGGTCAAGGAAGGAGCTGAGGTAAAAGCAGGGGAACCCTTGTTCTTCAATAAGAAGGTAGAAAATATGATGTTCGTCTCTCCGGTAAGTGGCGAACTTATTGAGATAGAGCGTGGGGCTCGCAGGAGGATCCTAACTATTAAGATCCTTGCAGATAAAACACAAGTGCAACTAACCCATAACACAGTAGACCTGGGAAAAGCATCTGCCGCAGAGATCAAAAAATTCCTCTTGCAATCCGGATGTTGGCCTTTTATTAAGCAACGGCCATATGATCTAATTGCAAATCCGGAAACGACGCCAAAGGCGATCTTTATCTCCGGATTCAGTTCTGCCCCCTTGGCAGCCGATATGGATTATGTGCTTCAAGGTAAAGAAAAGGAATTACAGGCTGCATTATCGGCGCTTACAAAATTAACACCGGGAAGCGTGCATGTTTCTATAAATGCTGGTTCGAACTCTCCTTTCGCATCAATGCAAGATGTTACGCTCCATAAGGTTTCAGGACCACATCCTGCCGGACTAGTAGGAACGCAGATCAATAAGATAGATCCAATTAATAAAGGAGAACTCGTCTGGACAATTAGTCCGCAAGACCTTGTGATCATGGGGGAAGCTTTGATAACCGGAAAATTTAACCCGGAAAGATTGATTGCATTGGCAGGATCTTCCATAAAAAAACCTCAGTATTTCAAAACTAAAATTGGCGCAGAGATAGCCACTTTCCTTTATGCCAGTGGCGTAAATGATAAGAATTTAAGAGTTATCAATGGTGATGTGCTCACAGGGTCTAAAACCCGCCCTGATGGATATCTTGGGTTTTATAATACTACCGTTTCCGCCATTCCGGAAGGAGACGATTATGAACTTTTTGGATGGAATAAACCGGTATTCAATAAAATTTCTACAACAAGGGCCCTGACCTTTTCCTGGTTACAACCCAATAAGAAATACGACCTGGATACCAATACAAATGGAGAACACAGGGCTTTTGTGGTCACCGGTCAATACGAGGAGGTCTTCCCATTAGATATTTATCCATTGCAATTGTTAAAGGCATGCATGGTGCAGGATCTGGATGAGATGGAACAATTAGGATTGTATGAAGTGATTCCGGAAGATTTCGCCCTAACTGAGTTTGTTTGTATTTCAAAACAACCACATCAAAAAATTATTAGAGAAGGATTGGATTTACTTTATAAAGAAATTGGATAGGAATGAGTGACAAAAGACTTACGTTTAAAAAAAGATTACATATCCTGAAGCATCACTACAGGGGTAAAAAGTTAGCACCGGCTTTTAATGCCTTTCATACTTTTTTGTTCTCTCCAGATGAGACTACACATTCCGGAGGTCATATAAGAGGAGCCGATGATCTTAAGAGAACTATGAATACTGTGATCATGGCGTTGATACCCATATTACTGTTCTCTATGTTCAATGCGGGATATCAACATTATGCTGCCCTAAACGGATTCCCAGAGAATTTTTCAGTTCTGAATGACTTTCTTACATGGGATAATTTTTGGATAGGCATCATAAAGGTACTTCCTCTCGTAGTTGTTTCTTATGGGGTTGGCTTATTGGTTGAATTTATTTTTGCCGTGATCAAGGGACATGAAGTAGAAGAAGGATATTTGGTAACCGGAATGTTGGTGCCATTGATCGTTCCTATTGATACACCCCTTTGGATGTTGGCTGTTGCCGTGGTATTCGGGGTAGTCATAGGAAAAGAAGTTTTTGGAGGTACCGGGATGAATATCCTGAATCCGGCACTTACTATTCGGGCTTTTCTGTTTTTTGCCTATCCTACATGGATGAGTGGCGATAAAGTTTGGGTTTACCAGGGAATGGAAAGGGCAGGAACGCCAGATGCTATCTCAGGAGAAACTATCCTTGGGTATTTAGCACAGAACAATGCGAGCGAATTTTCATATACGGTGTCCGATATGTTCTTCGGATTTATTCCAGGCTCAGTAGGTGAGACCTCTGCCTTCCTTATATTACTGGGCGGGTTGTTCCTGGTATTTAGCAAAATAGCCAGTTGGCGTATTATGGTCAGTGCCGTTGCAGGCGCCTTGGCCATGGGACTTATTTTCAATGGGGTAGTAGATGCAGGTTGGATCACAGAAACAAGCAAGTTCTACGGTTTAATGAGTTTTGATTTCTGGAAACATCTCATTGTAGGTGGCCTTGCCTTTGGTATCGTTTATATGGCGACCGATCCGGTTACCGGATCCCAGACAAATAAAGGAAAATGGATCTACGGGTTCCTGATAGGATTTATATCGGTAATGATTCGGGTATTCAATCCGGCATATCCGGAAGGTGTATTCCTTGCTATTTTGCTTATGAACGTTTTTGCACCCACTATTGATCATTACGTTGTTCGCGGCAATATTAGCAGAAGAATGAAGCGTTTTAAGGATGCAGTGATCATTCCAAAGGATACAGATACAAAAGAAGCATCAATAAAAGTTGAAACCATATAACATATGAATAAAGAAAGTAACATCTATACGGTTCTTTTTGCCTGTTTAATGGTGATCGTGGTAGGGAGTATTTTGGCTTATCTGGCCTCGGCCTTAAGCGCAAAAATTAAAGAGAATGAGCGCTTTGAAAAGCAGCAGAATATCCTGTATGCCATGGGAGTGAATCAAAATGAAGATGAAGGAAGCGTTAATTTTGTACCGACAGATAAGGTAGAACAAGAGTTTTCAACATTTATCACAGAACAACTGGTAATTGAAGGTGATAAGATCACGGAAGACGATCAGGCCTATTTAATAGACATCAAGAAACAGCTTGATGCCATAAAGGATGGTAAAACACCTAAGCTGCCAATTTTTATTGGAGAGAAGGATGGTGAGACCTTCTATATAGTACCTATGTACGGCAAAGGCCTTTGGGATGCTATTTGGGGATTCATGGCCCTGGATAAAAACATGACGGTGCAGGGCGTTTATTTTGATCACAAGGCAGAAACACCTGGTCTTGGTGCCAATATAAAACAACGCTACTTCATGGATGATTTCAAAGGAGAAACCATTTTGAATGGGTCACGGTATACCGGGATCAAGGTTGCGAAAGGAAATAATGATCCCGTAAATACTATCAAGGACGATAATGAAGTAGATGCACTGGCCGGTGCCACCATTACCGGGAACGGCGTATCTGCGATGATCTCCAAGACCGTGAATCTGTATAAGGATTATTTTGAATCATTAAGAAACAAAGGATAACATGGCATTACTTTCTAAAAAAGATACCAACTTAATATTAGATCCCCTTGCGGATAACAACCCTATTACGATTCAGGTACTAGGGATTTGTTCTGCCCTGGCGATCACAGCAGAGCTAAAGGCTTCTATTGTAATGGCCTTGTCCGTTCTATTCGTACTAGGCCTGGGCAATGTTGTGATCTCTTTGATGCGTAACATCATCCCATCAAAAATAAGGATCATTGTTCAGCTGGTGGTTGTAGCAGCCCTGGTGATCATTGTAGATCAGGTATTAAAAGCGTTTGCTTATGAATTGAGCAAGACCCTTGCTGTGTTTGTAGGACTGATCATCACTAACTGTATCATAATGGGAAGGTTTGAGGCCTTTGCCCTTGGAAACGGGGTTTGGCGTTCTTTCCTGGACGGTATTGGAAATGCTGCCGGATATGGAATTATATTGATCATAGTAGGATTTTTCAGAGAATTGCTGGGCTCTGGTACATTGTTAGGTTTCCCAGTATTGGGAAATCCTATTGAAAAAACAGGATTGTATTCCATAGGGTACGAAAACAATGGCTTTATGCTGTTATCTCCCATGGCACTGATCGTCGTCGGACTTTTGATCTGGGTACAACGTTCAAGAAACAAGGCATTAATTGAAGAGAATTAGAATAGACCTTATACACTAATTATGTTAGAACACGTAGAATTATTTTTTAAGTCTATTTTCATAGATAACATGGTATTTGCCACATTCCTGGGAATGTGCTCCTATCTAGCAGTATCTAAGAAGGTAGCCACCGCAGTAGGACTTGGAGCCGCCGTTATTTTTGTTTTGGCCGTAACAGTTCCGCTTAATTGGCTATTAGATCAGTACCTCTTGCGAGACGGTGCTTTAGCCTGGCTAGGGCCGGAGTATGCAGATTATAATTTAAGCTTTCTTTCTTTTATACTATTTATCGCAACCATTGCCACCATGGTACAACTTGTTGAGATAGTAGTGGAAAAATTTTCTCCAGCCCTGTATAACTCTTTGGGTATATTTCTACCATTGATCGCTGTAAACTGTGCCATCCTTGGAGGATCACTTTTTATGCAGGCCAGAGAGATCGCAACACTGGGCCTCGCCTTTAATTACGGTTTTAGTTCCGGAATTGGCTGGTTCCTTGCAATTCTTGCCATAGCCGCCATACGCGAAAAAATAAGGTATTCTAATGTACCACCACCGTTAAGAGGCTTGGGGATCACCTTTATAATTACCGGACTTATGGCCATTGGATTTATGAGTTTTGGAGGGATGTTAACAGGAGGGGATGAAGCGCCTGCCACCGAACCAACAACTGCTCAGAAATCGGAAAAGGAAAAAACAACATTGGAAAAAGAGGAGCAAGAAAATGCGGTCTCTTATAACACACTCGTAAAAGAATAAGAATGATTTTAGCTACAAGTACATTTGGTACCGTTCTAATCACAGTAATAGCATTTATGGTGCTGCTGCTTCTATTAGTAGCCCTATTACTTTTTACAAAGGAAAAATTATCACCTTCGGGACCAGTGACCATCACTATCAACGGGGAAAAAAAGATAGAGGTTGCCTCTGGGAATTCATTACTTTCTACCCTGGGTAATCAAAAGATCTTCCTTCCATCGGCTTGCGGAGGCGGGGGAACATGTATTCAGTGTGAATGCCATGTTCTGGCAGGCGGAGGAGAAGCGTTGCCTACTGAAACTCCTCATTTTTCTAAAAGGGAATTGAACCATGGAGCTCGTTTGGCCTGTCAGGTAAAAGTGAAGCAGGATATGGACATTACCATCCCGGAAGAAGTATTTGGGATCAAGAAGTGGGAAGGAACCGTTGTCAGAAATTACAATGTGGCTTCCTTTATAAAAGAATTTGTGGTGCAGATCCCTGAAGATATGAATTATAAAGCAGGTGGGTATATTCAAATCGAAATTCCACCTTGTGAGATCAAGTTTTCAGATATGGATATCACCGCTCACCCGGAAGAACATGAAACACCGGACAAATTTCAGACAGAGTGGGACAAATTCAACTTGTGGCCACTGGTGATGAAAAATAATGAGGTTGTGGAGCGTGCTTATTCCATGGCGTCCTATCCGGCAGAAGGAAGGGAAATCATGCTTAATGTGCGGATCGCCACTCCACCATGGGACCGCTCTAAGAATGGTTGGATGGATGTGAATCCAGGCGTAGCTTCTTCCTATATTTTTGGTCAGAAAAAAGGCGATAAGGTTACCATATCTGGCCCTTACGGAGAATTCTTTATCAATGAGTCGGAGGCAGAAATGCTATATGTAGGTGGAGGAGCAGGTATGGCACCCATGAGATCACATTTATATCACCTGTTTAAGACCTTAAAGACGAACAGAAAGGTCACCTATTGGTATGGAGGTCGTTCCAAAAGAGAATTATTCTATATAGATCACTTTAAGAGTCTTGAAAAGGAATTTTCAAATTTCAAATTTTATATGGCCCTTTCTGAACCAATGGAGGAAGATAATTGGAAAGTGAAAGAAGATCTTGATGGTCCCGGCGATGGTTTTGTTGGGTTCATCCACAACTGTGTGATCGATAATTATTTGAGTAAACACGAAAGTCCGGAAGATATAGAACTCTATTTTTGTGGACCACCACTAATGAACAAAGCGGTGCAAAAGATGGGAGAAGATTTCGGAATTCCAGATGAAAACATACGTTTTGATGATTTTGGAGGATAATAGAACCCATAAGTAATCAATAAAAACCGATATTAATACGTATCGGTTTTTTTGATGCCGGAAAAGTATGAAAGCGCTAACAGAACAAGAATTGCATAACCTTGCCATGAATATTGTGGGCAAAGAATTGGAAGCTGAAGGCTTTGAGTTTATGGGAGTAAATAGCAAACTCAAAAGAAACCCGCAATTTGTATGTCTGAAGGAGAAAGAATTGCATTTTATTGTGGTGCGCTGTATTTCCTATCCTGAGGATCCCAGTAAGTATGACACTTCTTTAATGATAAAGATAAAGGAGCACGCTTTGAAACACGAAGCCAGAACCTACTTTGCAGGGGTTGGACTTTCCAATGCAGCAGACCGCACGCAACCGGTATTTCTAAATGAAGATTATATTGTAGAATATGAGGGCCTTATTGAGATTTAAACGTATACTCCTATCATTCACCTTACTTTCAATTTTGATCACCTCTTGTCAGCAACAAGAGCCATGGATCAAAAATGCCAATTCCGGCCAAGCTCTTGGAACCTCCTATAGTATTATATACCTAGCGAAGGACTCTTTAGATCTGTTACAAGGAATAGATTCTGTATTTCAGGTAGTAAACGCCTCCATGTCTACGTATATTCCCGATTCAGATATTTCTAGAATAAACAGGGGAGATTCTTCGGTTGTGGTAGATGCCATGTTCAGGGAAGTGTTGGCTATTTCCAGAGAAGTGCATAAAGCAACTGATGGTTATTTTGATCCAACTGTAGGGATATTGGTGAACGCATGGGGTTTTGGTCCGGGAGAGCAAACAAATATGGATAGTGCAACCGTAGAAACCCTAAGATCCTATGTAGGGTTGGACAAAATTAAGGTCACGGAAGATTTCAGGATCAATAAGGAAGCGCAAGCGATACAGATCGATTTTAATGCTATAGCAAAGGGATATGCCATAGATCGTCTGGCAGCGTTTTTAGATTCTATGGATCTTGAAAATTATCTTGTAGAAGTGGGGGGGGAGATCGTAGCCAAAGGAGAAAATAAGATCAAATCACAAGAATGGGTGGTAGGCATAGATGACCCGCAGGCTACCCTTGGGCGGCAGTTAAAGATCACCATGAATCTGAAGGACGAAGCGTTGGCTTCTTCCGGGAATTATCGCAAATACCGAATTGATTCAATTACAGGTCAGAAATTTGTACATACTATTGATCCCAAAACAGGTTTTACTAAGAATTCGAAGGTACTTGCCGCCAGTGTTATTGCCCCTAGCTGCGCAATGGCAGATGCATATGCTACAGCTTTTATGGCGATGGACCTGGAATCCTCTATTGCCTTGTTGAACTCCAATGATACTCTAGAAGGTTATCTGATCTATGTAGATACAGAAGGCGGAGTAAGCGAATTTATGACACCTGGTTTCGAGGAGAAGGTAAGGAGATGATCAGGGCTTTTTTACCAGGGGAATGATCTCCCTTTTTGCAAGGCGATAGCGTTCAACCTCCTCTACAGTAAGTTGGGAGGCGTACGGAACTGGACTCACAGAAAATCCGGCCTTTTCCAATATTTCAAAATAGTCGCGCCCATAGATGCGGACATGGTCATACTGCCCAAAGATCTTAGCGCGTTGCTTTTTATCTGTAATACTATCATCTTCAAATGTAATAGCCCGGTCCAGATCTTGCGGTATCTGAAAAATTCCCCATCCTCCTGGTTTCATGACCCGAAACAATTCAGACATTGCCTTGGTATCATCAGGAATATGTTCCAGGACATGATTACATAGAATCACATCGAAGGTATTATCTTCAAAAGGAAGGTCACAAATATCAGCTTTAACGTCAGCCAGAGGTGAATTCAGATCCGTGGTGGTATAGTCCAGGTTTTTGAGTTTCCGAAAGCGTTTATAGAAAGCCTGTTCTGGTGCAAAGTGCAACACCTTTTGTGCCGAAATAAAAAAATCAGTCTCATTTTTTAAGAACAACCAAAGTAATCTGTGTCTTTCCAATGAAAGGGTAGAGGGGGACAGTACATTTTCACGCGGATGCTCATACCCGTAGGGGAGGAATTTTCGGAATTGTTTTCCATCAATGGGATCTTTATACTTGCTTCCTTTAAGGGTTAGGGCAAGCAAGGGCCTCACCAAATAGCTCATTTGGATCAAAAAAGGTCTGGGAAACAACTTTAATATAAATTTAAATACCTGTTTCACCCTGTAATTTCAATGTTAGAGCTGCAATTTAGAAGTTCTGTATGCGTCTTCCTCATCACTCTTTATACCAAGAGCTTCATAAATATATTGAAAGGTAGAAAGGAGTTCGGGCTTGCCATTGATAAGAGCAATATCATGTTCAAAATGAGCACTTGGTTTCCCATCCGCGGTCAGGATGGTCCAGCCGTCTCGTAGTTGTTTTATCCTTCGGGTTCCCATATTCACCATCGGTTCTATGGCTACTACCATGCCCTCCACAAATTTCTTTCCTCTGCCTCTTTTTCCATAATTGGGCATTTCCGGTGCTTCATGAAGCTTTTTACCCAATCCATGTCCTACCAGTTCACGTACAATACCATAGCCATGCGCTTCGCAATATTGCTGTATGGCATATCCCACATCACCTACCCGGTTTCCAATTTTAAATTGTTCTATTCCAATATAGAGCGATTCCTTTGTGATCTTTAATAGCTTTTTAGTTTCAGGTGCCACTTCACCTACTTCAAAGGTATATGCATGATCCCCATAGAATCCATTTTTCAGGGAACCACAATCTACCGAAAGTATATCCCCATCTTTCAAAGGTTCATTATTCGGTATTCCATGGACAACCTGTTCATTGGGACTTAAATTTAAGGTATTTGGAAAGTCGTACATGCCTAAAAATCCCGGCTCCGCCCCGTGATCTCTAATAAAGGTTTCCGCCAGTTGATCCAGATATAATCCTGTAACCCCGGGTTTGATCTCAGATGCCAACATTCCTAATGTTTTGGAAACAATAAGGGCACTTTCGCGCATCAGTTCAATTTCTTCCGGTGTTTTTATTTCGATCATATTTTGGCTGCTTTCACTTTTATTATACTAGTGATTTTTGCGTCATTGCGTTTGGTTGGGGCAGTCCCATCATATGAAGGATGGTGGGTGCTATATCACCCAGGACACCATCTTTTATTGTTTTGATGTCCTTGTCTACCACTATCAGTGGTACCGGGTTGGTAGTATGAGCCGTATTTGGGCTCCCATCCGGGTTCACCATGGTATCACAATTTCCATGATCTGCAATGATTAGTGTACTGTAGCCATTTTCCAAACCTGCAGTTACCACAGCTTCAGCACAGCTGTCTACTGTTTCCACAGCTTTTATGGCTGCTTCCATTACACCGGTGTGTCCAACCATATCAGGATTTGCAAAATTGAGACAAACAAAGTCGGCTTCACCTTTTTTTAATTCTGGGATGATAGCATCCCTGATCTCGTATGCGCTCATTTCAGGTTTAAGATCATAGGTGGCTACTTTTGGAGAAGGGCACATAATACGCGCCTCACCATCAAAAGGTATTTCCCTGCCTCCATTAAAGAAGAAGGTAACATGGGGATATTTTTCTGTTTCGGCGATGCGTATTTGTTTTTTTCCTTGATCGGCAAGGATTTCGCCAAGGGTATCATGAAGGTTCTCTTTGTCATAAACCACGTTGATCCCCTTAAAGGTATCGTCATAGTTGGTCATTGTCACGTAGTACAGTTTAAGTGCCTTCATTTGATGATCAGGATGGTCCTTTTGTGAGAGCACTTCCGTTAATTCACGACCCCTGTCTGTCCTGAAATTAAAAAAGATCACTACGTCGTCTTGTTTTATCGAGGTTAGTGGGGACCCCTTGTCGTTTGTGATGATAATAGGCTTCAGAAATTCGTCCGTAAGACCATTGTCATAATCTTTTTGGATAGTTGCCAGAATATCTGTGGTCTTTTCCCCTTTGCCATTCACCACCAGGTCATAGGCCATCTGCACTCTTTCCCATCTTTTATCACGGTCCATGGCGTAATAACGACCAATAACACTGGCGAGTTTTGCACTCTTATTTTTACAGAAATGGAGCAGGTCTTCTATAAACCCTTTTCCACTCTTAGGATCCACATCGCGGCCATCGGTAAAAGCGTGTACAAATACATTTGTAAGCGCATGATCTTCTGCTGCTGATATCAGTCCTTTCAGATGGTTTATATGGCTGTGAACACCTCCATCACTTACCAACCCAAGAAAGTGCACATTTTTTTGATGTTCCTTCGCATGTAGAAAAGCGTCTTTGATCACTTGCTCGTTTTTAAGAGTATCCTCTTTTACCGCTTTATTGATCTTTGCCAGATCCTGATAAACGATCCTACCGGCCCCTAAGTTCATATGGCCCACTTCACTATTTCCCATCTGGCCTTCCGGAAGTCCCACATTCATCCCATCGGTGAGAAGGTTGCTATTTGGATATTTCTTGTAAAGGGAACTAATAAACGGTGTTTTAGCCTGATCGATAGCAGAAACTGTTGGATCTGGAGATTTTCCCCATCCATCCAGGATCATTAAAATCACTTTTTTGTGCATTTTCATATGCAAGATTCAAATTATCTATCAAAAATAACATGATTTTATGGGTATTACCACATTTCCCCTTCCTTTTTCATAAGGATGATATCTGTGAAGAGAATAATACTAGCTGAAGTGCTTTGGGAAGTTATGTTTATAAACAAGAACCCCTGTACAAACCGGTGTTTGAAGAGTGTTATTTAGTAACCCGACAGTGCTCGCAAAAGGATATTTAAAATTCGAAACCTGTAAAGGCCCTGTATAGCAATGCGTATACTGCCATTCCCAGCATTAGGGCACAAAAAACAGAGTAGACTTTTAATAAGAAAACCACAAATTCTGGTTTACAGTCATCAAAGGCCTGCAGGTATAAATTTTTAAAGTGTGTAAGTGTTCCCATATAGTTTTAGTGTTCTTAAAGCTATAAGGGTTAAATTGGCGGTAAATGTAGATTGGGAGAAAGTCAAAGATAGAAAAAAAAGGACAGTAACCTAATTTTGTTCGGAGTATTACGAGTGTTAATTACCCTTATACTTATCTATGGCTTCCTTGATCTTTTCGATCCTATTTTTGGGGTCTGGGTGTGTGCTTTGAAATTCCGGGACTCGGTTTGGCCCGGCAGCTTCTTTAAGAATTTCCATCACATGGATCATTTCATCTGGTTGATAGTGAGAACGGATCATTAATAAAACCCCCAGATCATCACTTTCCAGTTCATCACTACGCCCATTTGTTAGGAGGGTATTTTGCCCTATGCTACCAACTATATTGCCGGCATCGGCCCCTACCTCGGCCCCCATGCTTACAGTTTTCCAGAAATTACCTTCGGCTATACGTTCAGCAGAATGTCTCCCAATAACATGTCCAATTTCGTGCCCAAGAACACCGGCTAATTGCGCCTCATTTAATTTAGAGAAAAGCGCATAAGTAATAAAGATCTGTCCCCCTGGTAAAGCAAAAGCGTTGATGGTTTTATCGTCTGCCAATAAATGAAAATCGTATTCATAGGGTGTTTCTCTCGCAATACTATTTCGTACTAGTTTGTTTCCTACAGCATCTACGAAAGACTGCATGCGTTCATCAGGATATAGGCCACCATATTGCTGGGCAATTTGAGGAGTGCTTTGAAGACCAATTGCTATTTCCTGATCTGCCGTCATGTTTATATTTTGAACCCTGCCGGTGTAAGGGTTCTTTTCCTTGTTGCTACAACGTTGCACAAAAGCAAAGGCTACGATCGCCAGGCCAATAAAAATTCGAATTTTCCAATTGGCTCTTCTCATTAAACATCCATTTTTGATTGATATAGCATATAATCACTTATAAAAGTACTCTGTTGATATCTAATATGTTATCCCTGATATACGTTTTGATAAAACCAGTGGTTAGGAATTCACTGCCTATGAAATCTTCTTCAACTAATAACTGAAGAATATTTTTACTGCGAAAGATCTCTAACATAGGAACAGAAAGAGGTGCATAGCTATAATGCCAGGGCTCGTATTTAAAACCACGACGTTTTGATTCATCTGTATAGACCAGGTAGAAACCATATTCACGGGCATGTTCATCCATCCATACTTTAAGGTCTGCAAACGGACCGCCTTCTTCAAATTTAGATGCCACCAACACATCACCTTCTGTA
>JAHEHU010000166.1 GCA_024639765.1 Eudoraea sp. | reverse complement strand
GGAAGTTGAACGCTTGGCAAAAAAAGGCTTTGAGATGGCCATGAAACGGTCAGGTAAATTATGCTGTGTTGATAAGGCGAACGTACTGGAATCTTCCCGATTATGGCGTGAAACGGTTCAGACCATGGAAAAGGATTATCCAGAAGTAACCGTTTCCTATGAATTTGTAGACGCGGTTGCCATGCGCTTGGTTCAATGGCCAAATGCCTATGATGTCCTCATTACAGAAAACCTATTTGGTGATATTCTTACAGATGAGGCTTCTGTGATCTCTGGCTCTATGGGGTTAATGCCTTCGGCCTCCATTGGAGAATCCATTGGACTCTACGAACCTATACATGGTTCATATCCGCAAGCGGCAGGAAAAGACATTGCTAATCCACTTGCAACCATATTATCCGCAGCCATGATGTT
Source organism: Eudoraea sp. (assembly GCA_024639765.1). Classification (GTDB taxonomy): domain Bacteria; phylum Bacteroidota; class Bacteroidia; order Flavobacteriales; family Flavobacteriaceae; genus Muriicola. The sequence continues at coordinate 3,899 of JAHEHU010000166.1, read as the reverse complement.
CGAGGACTTTGATCTGACGGACGAGGCTCAGGCCATCAGGGATGTGGTAAACAGATCGCTAGCAGAAGGAGTGGTTACAGAGGATCTTGCTGATGGTGGAAAGGCTTATAAGACCAGTGAAGTAGGCGACTGGTTAGCTAAGCACCTGTAAACAAGATACGTCTGGGTACTTCGTTTACAGAATATACTCAGTACTTGTAAAGTTGGACAACTTGGTCTCCAGAAGTTGATTCACCGTTTCTTTGTTGATCTCATTATCCTTAAAAGCAAGTAGCGTTCTAATGGAAAAAGAACGCAAGGCATCATGAACACTAAGTGTTGATTGCGCTGAATCTTTTCTTCCCGTAAACGGGTACACATCCGGGCCTCGTTGGCAAGAGCTATTAAGATTTACCCTGCACACCAGATTTGCCAGGGTATCTATCAGGGGTGCAAGAGCATACACGTCCTTTCCAAAAAGACTTACCTGCTGCCCATAATTGCTTGCGGCCATGTCATCTAATGGTTCTTCAATATCCTGAAAGGAAAGCACCGGGATTACCGGACCAAATTGCTCCTCCTGATAAACACGCATGTCTTTGGTGACCGGATATAAAACCGCCGGCCAGATATAATTGTCAAAATGTTTTCCTCCTTTTTTGTTGATGATACTGGCTCCTTTTGCTAAGGCATCATCTATGAGTTCCTGAATGTAGGCCGGTTTATCCGGCTCTGGCAAAGGAGTAAGTTTCACACCTTTCTCCCATGGATTTCCAAATTTCATTGCATCTACACGCGCAGCAAATTTCTCCAGGAATGTTTTTTGCACATCCTCGTGCACATATACGATTTTAAGAGCCGTACAGCGCTGTCCATTAAAAGAAAGTGTCCCGGTAAGGCATTCTTCAATGGTAAGATCCATATCTGCATCTGGAAGAATAATAGCAGGATTCTTGGCTTCTAATCCCAGCACCAACCGTAAACGGTTGCTTTTTGGGTGCTGATCTTGTAAGGCGTTGGCAGATTTACTGTTCCCTATTAATGCCAGAACATCTACCTTACCGGTTTTCATAATTGGAGCGGCAACGGTTCTTCCACGTCCAAACAAAATATTCACCACGCCCTTTGGAAAACTATTTTTAAAAGCCTCTAAAAGCGGAGTAATAAGCAACACCCCAAATTTGGCGGGTTTAAAAATAGCTGTATTCCCCATGATCAGCGCAGGGATCAATAATGCAAATGTCTCATTCAAGGGATAATTATAGGGCCCCAGGCAAAGGACAACGCCTAATGGTCCCCTGCGCACATGGGCATAAACGCCTTCGTGCCTCTGGAATTTTGCTGAGTTTCTATCCAGTTGTTTATAATCCTCAATGGTATCGTAAATATAATCTACGGTCCTGTCAAATTCCTTTTGGGAGTCTGGCAATGATTTTCCAATTTCCCACATGAGCAGTGTTACGATCTCCTCGCGCTTGGTCTTCATTTGAGTTACAAACTTCTCCATGCACTCAATACGATCTCTTACCTTCATGGTGGGCCATGTTCCTTTTCCCTCATCATATGCCCACAATGCTCCATCTAAAGCTTGCATGGCCTCTTTCTCTCCCAGATCGGGAATGCTACCCAGCAAAGTTCGTTCATAGGTCTCTGTTGAGGAGATCGTGGAATAGACCTCGGTATTTTTTCCGTCCCAGGCTATCAGTTCCCCGTTGATAAGGTAGCTTTTTTGATGTATTTCTTTTTTTATCTGAAATTGTTCCGGGATCATAGATACTTGGGTGGCCATAGATGATAGTTTTCGAGTAAGCGACTTAAAGATACGGTAAAATGAAAGTATTAGACGATGGGCTTCATGGCCGTCATAGAAGCGCGCAATCTGGCACCTACAATTTCAACCGGATGTTCCCTTAAAGCCTTGTTGACCTGAATGAGCTTCGCATTAGATACCCCATTATCTCTGCCTTGACCAAATGCCTTTCCAATCACGTCCACATCTACCTTCTTCATAAAGTCTTTCAACAAGGGTTTACATGCATGATCAAATAGATAGCAGCCGTATTCTGCTGTATCCGAAATCACCCTGTTCATTTCAAATAACTTCTTTCGAGCAATTGTATTGGCAATAAGCGGCGTTTCATGCAGGGATTCGTAGTATGCAGATTCCCCTATAATTCCCGATGCGGTCATGGCTTCATAGGCAAGCTCTACCCCTGCCCTCACATAAGCAACCATCAACACCCCGTGATCATAATATTCTTGCTCGGAGATCTTGTCATCACCCGCTTTTGTCTTTTCAAAGGCGGTTTCTCCTGTGGCAGCTCTCCAACTCAAGAGATTTTTATCATCATTGGCCCAATCTTCCATCATGGTCTTAGAAAAATGACCACTCATAATGTCATCCATATGCTTTTGAAATAAAGGTCGCATGATATCCTTCATTTCCTCCGAAAGGTCGAATGCTTTTATTTTAGCCGGATTTGAAAGCCTGTCCATCATATTGGTGATCCCGCCGTATTTTAATCCTTCTGTGATGGTTTCCCATCCATACTGTATCAGTTTGGATGCGTATCCCGGTTCTATTCCTTTTTCGATCATCTTATCAAAACAAAGAATAGATCCTGTTTGCAGTAATCCACAGAGAATGGTTTGTTCTCCCATAAGATCCGACTTTACTTCGGCAACAAAGGAAGATTCTAGCACCCCTGCCTTATGGCCTCCTGTTGCTGCAGCATACGCTTTTGCCTGGGCCAGTCCCTTGCCTTCAGGGTCGTTCTCAGGATGTACGGCGATCAAGGTAGGTACGCCAAATCCTCGTTTGTACTCTTCTCGTACCTCAGATCCCGGACTTTTGGGAGCTACCATGATGACGGTAAGATCTTTGCGGACCTGCATCCCCTCTTCCACAATATTAAATCCGTGAGAATATGATAAGGTTGCCCCTTTTTTCATAAGTGGCATAACGCTTTGTACTACGTTCGTATGTTGTTTATCTGGGGTAAGATTGATCAGCAGATCCGCAGAAGGAACCAGTTCTTCATAGGTTCCAACGGTGAAACCATTTTCAGAAGCATTCATATATGAGGCTCTTTTTTCCTTGATAGCCGCCTCTCTGAGTGTGTATGAAATATCTAATCCGGAATCGCGCATATTTAATCCCTGATTAAGTCCCTGGGCACCACATCCTATGATGACGATCTTTTTCCCTTTTAAAGCGGTGACTCCGTCTGCAAATTCGCTGGAATCCATAAAACGGCACTTTCCAAGTTGCTGTAATTTATCGCGTAATGAAAGCGTATTAAAATAATTTGTCATGCGTATAGTTGGTTTAAATTGTATTAATCTTTGTTTTCATATTCATTCAATAATGCGGTAATGGGCATGGCTGCCTTGGTCACAGCTATTCTGCCAGTTCTTACAAATTGCATTATTCCAAAAGGCTCAAGCTGATCATGCATGTCATCTATCTCATGTCGCCTGCCCGACTTTGCGAGTACAAAAAAATCTCTGGAAACCGTGACGATCTGTGAGTTACTTTCTTTTATGATGTTCTGTATCTGACGTTCATCAAAAAGCAAATGAGATGCTATTTTAAATAAGGCTGACTCCTGATAAATTATCTCTTCATCCGTGTGATAAAAAGCCTTGATCACTTCAATTTGTTTCTCTATTTGAGCAACGATCTTTCGTGTCCAGTCTTCAGTTGTAAATACAACAATAGTGAATTTTGAAACATTCTCAATCTCTGATTTTGAAACATTTAAGCCTTCTATATTAATATGACGCTTTAAGAATATTCCGGATATTCTATTCAGTAATCCTACGTTATTTTCGGAATACACCGAGATGGTGAACCATTTTTTTTCCATCGGATTTTATTTTAGTCTGATATCTGATACTGAAGCTCCGGATGGGATCAT
>JAHEHU010000165.1 GCA_024639765.1 Eudoraea sp. | reverse complement strand
AGGAAAAAAAAGCATAAAAATGGGCGTGAGGATCGTTCCTAGTCCAAATCCCGAGAAGAACGTAAGAATGGCAACAAAGAATGCCACTATTGAGATTAATACTATCTCCATTTATATCAATGTTCTACTTCTTTGTTATTTTTATTGATATTACCAGTTTCTGTTGCTTGCCAGCTTGTCTAGACTTTTTTTCAACTTTCTGCCTCTTGAGGTCGCTAATATAATCAATGTATACAGATTGTATAGGTGCCGTGGTGTCATTATTTTGAATGAATCAGACTAGCTGTAATTACTAATCAGAATTTCAAATGGATCATGGCTTGTTTGAATTTCATTTTTCTCAGTTTTTTTTGAATGAAGTCCGTTAATGTACCAAATACTCTTATTTTTAAAGATGCAAATACCTGAAGTAAAGACAGCAACTGTCAATAAAGTATTTCTTATTGTTGTTCTTGCCTTACTTCATATATTCATGTCTTGCTCTTCCAAGGAAGATAAATCCGAAATTCTTAATTCGGATCCTGACGTTCCTGTTGTTCAAGCACTTTCTAATGAAGAGTTGCTAGATTTGGTGCAGCGGCAAACATTTAAATATTTCTGGGATTTTGCTCACCCCGTCAGCGGGATGGCACTTGAACGATCTAACATAGATGCCTATGGTGTGGAAGGCTACGAGATCGTAACCTCCGGAGGTTCCGGATTTGGGGTCATGGCTATGATCGTAGGAGTTGAACGGAATTTCATCAGCAGAACGGAGGCTGTTGCACGATTATTAACTATCACAGATTTTTTACTGACCGGGGATCGTTTTCACGGAGCATTTCCACATTGGTACTTTGGAAGCACAGGGAAGGTGAGACCCTTTTTTACTGAAGATAATGGAGGTGATATAGTGGAGACCTCTTTTATGATCCAGGGCCTGCTTACAGCAAGGCAATATTTTAATCAGGATATTTCGGAAGAGGCACTACTTCGGGATAAGATCAATCAGCTTTGGAACGAAGTAGAATGGGAGTGGTATACTAACGGTCAGGAGGTATTAACATGGCACTGGTCTCCTGATTATGCATGGACCATCAACCATCAGATAAGAGGCTATAATGAAGCCTTGATCACCTATGTACTAGCATCTTCTTCACCCACTTACCCAATAGACACCCCAGTGTATCACAATGGATGGTCTGCGGGCGATCAATTTTATAATGGCCAGCAATACTATGGGCAGTGGCAATTACCCCTTGGTCCGGATTATGGCGGTCCCTTATTCTTTGCTCATTATTCCTTCCTGGGTCTCGATCCAAGAGGTCTTCAGGATTCCTATACCAATTATTGGGAGCAAAATGTAAATCATACCCTGATCAATAGAGCGTATTGCATGGAAAACCCAAAGCAATTTTTGGGCTATGGAGAAGATAATTGGGGTCTTACGGCCAGCGATAACCATCTGGGTTATTCAGCTCACAGTCCTACGAACGATCTGGGTGTCATTACACCAACAGCTGCTATTTCTTCAATGCCGTATACCCCAGAGTATTCCTTGCAAGCCATGCGTAACTTCTATGAGAATTACGAAGGAAGGTTGTGGGGGCCTTATGGTTTTTATGACGCCTTTAATATTACAGAAGACTGGTTTGCCACCAACTATCTGGCAATAGATCAAGGGCCTATTATTGTGATGATAGAAAATCATAGAACCGGACTTTTATGGGATCTGTTTATGTCCTGTCCGGAAGTAAAAACAGGATTGATCAAACTTGGATTTACCAGTCCACACCTCAAATAGACTCCTTATATTTAATTAAATTTTAAATCTTACACATGAGATCCGGTATTCTTCTAGTTGCATGCCTCGCCTTACTATTTATATTCAGTGGTTGTTCCAAAAAACAAAAGTTGAATGTCCTTGTTTTTAGTAAAACAGAAGGCTATCGTCACGAATCGATTGAAGCAGGCAAAGATGCCCTTTTAAAAATGGCTCAGGAAAAAGGTTTTGAGGTAAGCTTTACTGAAGATGCAGAACAATTCATTGAGAAGGAATTAAAAAAATATAATACGGTTGTCTTTCTTAATACAACGGGTGATGTCCTCAATGAAGCGCAACAAAATTCCTTTGAACGCTATATACGGTCGGGTGGTGGCTATGTAGGGGTGCATTCGGCTACGGATACCGAATACGATTGGCCCTGGTACGGTAGTTTGGCGGGGGCCTATTTTCTTGATCATCCCAGTGATCCCAGCAACGTACAAAAGGGGAAATTTACTGTGACTCAGAAAGACCATTGGGCCACCAAAGGTATGCCGGACGAGTTTGAACGTGAAGACGAGTTTTACAGTTTCAAAGATATTTCTCCAAACATAAATGTGGTCTTAACCATAGATGACAAGAGTTATATTGGGGGTAGCAACCCGGATTATCATCCCATGAGTTGGTATCAGGAATACGATGGGGGCAGGACTTTCTATACAGCTATGGGGCATACGAACGAAACATATTCTGAGCCACTTTTCCTCAACCATCTATGGGCAGGTATCCAATATGCTATGAAAGCTGATATTACAAAGACAGATCAATTCCACTAATCTTTAATCGTTCAATTAACCAACAAATCAATACAACCCATATGAACAAGAGCTTTCGTCTTGTACTGGGACTTTTTATAGCTAATTTTTTGGGGCAAGCGCCAACGGAACTACGTCAGACTTCATTCAAAATAATCCTGATACCAGCTTTGTGGTGGTTCCTGTACTTCCCCGTGGCACAGTCCTTACCCTTTCTTACCGATTTTAAGCAAAATATCTTTTTTTAGGCTATGCATTTCATCGATCATCTATTGTAATATAACGGGTTAGGTGCGTAATGTTGTACTCGACAAATGGTGGGTTATTTAGGATGTTTGTCCTACAGCATGTCGTTCATCTTTTTTTCTTTCTCCTAAACCAAAAGTGCTGCCTCTCATACAATAGCATCATAGCTTTGCTAGTAGCAATTGAATTAACCTGTGAAAATAGAAGATATGAAGACATTATTACTTATGAAGGAGATCTATTTAGAAGCATTTAAGGCGATAGAGAACTTTTTTGTGCGAAGATTTTTTAAAGGCTTTGCATGGTTTAGTTTGATCTTGTTTCTTATCGTAGTATATGCATTTGTATATAGGATCCTTACCGGTTTTCCATTTGATTAAAAAGTAAATAGGTTTTGTTTAAAAACGATGCGGAGAAAGTTCGATATCATTGATGCATTTATTTTGGTGGGATGTTTGTTCATCTCGGTTATGATATTCATCATCATCCAGGCCTTTCAGGGGCTCTAATATCTAGAAACCAATCATTAACTACCCTTATAGGCTACACAACTATTGTGTAGCTTTTTTTGTATAAAAACTATAATAGGAAAATATCCAAATAAATGGAAATATTCCATATATTAGCCATCCTTTTTGGATAGTATGCAAAAGACCATTTTACATCTTGACCTCGATACTTTTTTTGTATCCGTAGAGCGACTTATCAACAGTGAGTTAAAGAATAAACCCCTTTTAGTAGGGGGCACCAGTGACCGTGGGGTGGTGGCTGCCTGTAGCTATGAGACCCGTGGTTTTGGGGTACACTCCGGTATGCCCATGAAAATGGCTCGTGAACTTTGTCCCGAGGCGGTAGTGATCCGGGGTAATGCAGGCACCTACAGTAAACATTCTGACCTGGTGACCGAGATCATCAAAGAAAAGGTGCCTCTCTTTGAAAAGTCGAGCATAGACGAGTTCTACGCAGACCTTTCCGGGATGGATCGTTTTTTTGGCTGCTACCAGTATGCGTCCGAACTCCGGAGGACCATCACCAGGGAAACCGGACTTCCTATTTCCTTTGGCCTGTCTGTTAACAAGGTGGTCTCTAAAGTGGCTACCAATGAGGCTAAACCCAACAACCAGCTGAAGGTAGATTTTGGGTACGAAAAGCGCTTTCTGGCCCCATTATCTATCAAAAAGATTCCCATGGTAGGGGATAAGACCTATCAAACCCTCAGGAACCTGGGTCTACGGCAAGTGAGGACCATACAGGAAATGCCTATGGATATTATGCAACGTGTGTTGGGGGCCAATGGGAGGGTTATCTGGAAACGTGCCAATGGGGTAGATAATACCCCCGTGATCCCTTTTTCGGACCGCAAATCGATCTCTACAGAACGCACCTTTGACAAGGATACTATAGATGTAACCAAGCTCAGGGGTATTTTAATAGCCATGACAGAGAACCTGGCTTACCAGTTGCGACGGGGGGAAAAACTAACCGCCTGTATTGCCGTAAAAGTGCGCTATTCAGATTTTAATACCTATTCCAAACA
>JAHEHU010000164.1 GCA_024639765.1 Eudoraea sp. | reverse complement strand
TAATAGCTTTTTTAGCAATGGCTTCTGTAACATTTCCTTTTAGAAACTCTACCGCTGCATCTATGCCCACCGCCGTAATCATGCAGTTTACCCAATCTGGTTCAGCCTCGGAAAGTTCCGTGTCCTGCGCATAACCAAATGTCCCAAAAGCATGAGCAAAATTTAGGGCTACTTCCTTTTTTTCCTTGCTTTCTGCTGCCAGGAGAAAAAGACCTACCAGTGCAATCCTTGGATCATCAGGATTAACAAATTCCCTTGTTAGATATGCCTCTTCCACCTCGTACCATTTTAAGAGATCTTTGGTCTCTCTTACCAATGGCTGTAATAAATTGTTGACTTCTTTCTCGAGTTTCTGCCCTTGTTTATGATCCATAAGATCCGGATTCTTAAGTACAGCAGGATACTTCTCCATTAAATTTTTGACCTTAGGAATTGTATTCCTTACAAGTACTTCAAAAGAGCCTAGTGCCTCTTCCTGCTGAAATGCCTTGTATTCCTCTTCATTTGTCTGGCAGCTTTCCAAGGTCATTGCGAATCCTATCAAGCAAATTTTAAAAACAAAAATAGCGATCAGTCCTTTCCCCAGTCTTTTTGCCCATAACGGCAGCGTTTTTAATTGTAACATCCTTCATCATTTTTAATTCAACATTCTGTTATCTGTCCTGTACGTTGCGCTTCGTAACAAGGGCAAGGTAGCTTTGCAATCCGCAATGGCCTTGCAGCAGTATATTGATTAAAAATAAGATGTTCCTTTTTAGTGGGTTTCCTTACCCATGAGGGAGGTCCTCACTTCATTTCGCAGATAATACCCCGTTACTATGGTAGACAGGGTATCTGCAATTGGAAATGACAACCAAACGCCCAGTTCCCCCAAATAATTAGGAAGAATAAGGATCAATGGAATAAAGAAGAATCCTTGTCGCGTAAGCGTAAGCAACAGCGCTGGAATGGCTTTGCCGACCGCTTGAAAGTAGGCGGCTCCAATAAGTTGTATGGCTATTATAGGTGTTGCCGCAAACACCCATCGCATAGCGGAAGGGGTGTTTTCCAGGACAAAAATATTACTGGCAATTTCTGCTGCAGACATATCTGCTCTATCACTGAGGAACCAACCGGTGATATCCGCAGGGAAAATCATAAGCCCAATAAAAACAATTGTGGCCACAATGGCTGCATAGGTAATAGCTGTATTGATACTCTCCCTCACCCGGGCATATTTCCGTGCGCCATAGTTGTACCCGGCAATAGGCAAAAAGCCCTGTGTAACCCCAAATACCGGGAAAAGTGCAAACATCAGGGTTCTTCCAATAATGGCATAGACCGCTACCATAGATTCCCCTCCCAGATCGAATAAAATATTATTCATCAGAAGGTACGTAATACTAGTCACTGCCTGTCTGGAGAGCGTCACAAAACCAAGGGAACCAATCTCTTTCAATATTGGCAAATGCAGTCCAAAGTCTGAGAATTTAATTTTTAATTCAGAATTCTTGGAAAGAAAAAAGTAAAGGATATATCCAAAACAAAGAAGGTACCCTCCGGTAGTGGCCCAGGCTGCCCCTTCCATACCCCAGTCGAACACATAAATAAAAATATAATCCATCAACAGGTTGCCCACCGAAGGAATGATCATGGCGATCATAGCAAATTTGGGCTTTCCTTCTGCACGTATCACTGTGTTTCCCATCATACACAAAGCGAGAAAAGGAACCCCGTAGAGCACAATGGTATAGTAGATCTTGGCCGGTTCAAAAATTCCTCCTTTTCCACCAAAGGCCGGGATAAGGCTATCTGCATAGTACAAGCCCAGTACTACCATGGTAATGGTAACTAATAAGGTTAAGGTGATCTGATTTCCAAAGGTCTTCAGCGCCTTCTCGGGATGATCTGCCCCCAGCGCCCTTGAGATGATACTACTCCCCCCTATACCAATAGCCATTCCCAGGGCTGCTATAAAAAATGACACCGGCAACACTACGTTAATAGCAGCAATGGCGATAGAACCTATCCAATTCCCTACAAAAACAGTGTCTACTAAAATATTGAGCGACATCACCAAAATGCCGATAGATGCAGGTACTGCCTGCCTAATCAGGAGTCTCCCAATAGATTCTTCACCTAGCTGATCTGAGGAGACTTTTGCCATTAGACGGGAAGCATCTGTTTTGTTTCCCAATCACGGATCCAGGAGGCCATTAGGGATACCCAGGCATCATTATCATTAAGACATGGAATATGTTTGTAGTCTTCCCCCCCGGCTTCTTCAAATTGCTCTTTCCCTTCCATCGCAATCTCTTCCAGTGTTTCAAGACAATCACTTACAAAGGCCGGGGTGATCACGGCAAGTTTCTTTTTACCTTCCTTGGCCAGGCGTTCAAATTCATAGTCTGTATAAGGCTTTAACCATGGATCTCCTGCCAACCTGGATTGGAAAGAGGTGCTCACTTTATCTTCAGGAAGTTGCAAGACTGCCTTTACAAGTTCTGTAGTGTCATAACATTGATGTCTGTAGCAGGTGTTATGGGCCACCGAATTGATCTTGCAACAACTCCCATCAATCTTACAATGAAAACGAGTAGGGTCCGATTTACGGATATGACGTTCCGGGATTCCGTGGTAGGAGAACAACACATGGTCATAGTCGAACCCTTTTAACCCTTCTGCAATGCTGTTTGCCAGTACCTTGATATACTCCGGGCTTTTATAAAAAGCAGGCATGGTTGTCACCTGCATTTCCGGGAAATATTGTTGTTGCTCTTCCAGCACTTTTACCACCACTGTCTCATAGGAAGACATGGCATAATGGGGATATAAAGGCACTAAAAGCACCTCATCTACCCCTTGCTCTTTTAATTCCTGCAAGGCATTCTTTATGGTCATACTGCCATAGCGCATCCCAAGGGCAACTGGTATGTCTGATGCCAGCCGTACTTTTTTGGCAAATCTCTCAGAGATCACGATAAGAGGAGAACCCTCTTCCCACCATATCTTCTGATAGGCTTTTGCCGATTTTTTAGGGCGGGTTTGCAAGATGATGCCCCTTACCAGAATGTTCCGCAAGATTTTTGGTACATCTATAACCCGTTCATCCATTAAAAATTCATCCAGATACGGCTTTACATCTTTGGCTGTGGGACTATCGGGAGATCCCAGATTTACTAATAACACTCCTTTCAAAACTCAATTTTTTTAGAATTCAAAAATACTATATGTCTACAAACATTTGGCTACCCCTCCCAAATACTTTGTTTATGAACATATAGAGATTGCTAATTTTATATTGAAAAACCACGAATCTTCCGTATTTTTCTTTTTACACAGTAAAACGAACCTCAAGTCAATGCAAGAAGAGTTCCTAAAGATCCCGGCCAATCAATCCATAATTTATGTCCTTGCAGGGTTTTTGTTCCTGATCTTAATCTATATCCTTGCTATTCGCGTCCTTCGAAAACTTGGTAAAGATCCAAAATACCTCATCCCTCCGGATACTGTAAAAAAGATCTCGCTCCCACTGTTTTTTATCTTGTTCTCATTTTTGTTGCGAATGAAAGCGCTCACAGATCTTTTAGGAATGGAGAATCATGTCTACTGGTTTAAAAAAATCAGTACCCTGCTCTTTATATTTTCATTTACCTGGTTACTGATTAAGATCATTAAACTAATAAAACAGTTCGTCATTGTGAATTACGATGTAAGCTCTGAGGACAATCTTAAGGCTCGCAAAATTTATACACAATTCACAATTTTAGAACGAATCTTTATTTTTATAGTGACCATAATGGCATTGGGAATTGCCCTTATGAGTTTTGAGGAGATTAGGGAAGTGGGGATCAGCATCTTTGCTTCTGCCGGAGTTGCGGGTATCATTATAGGCTTTTCTGCACAACGTATGATCGGTGCTATTCTTGCCGGCATACAAATAGCCATTGCACAGCCTATTAAAATAGATGATGTAGTGGTGGTAGAAGGCGAATGGGGTCGTATTGAACAGATTACATTGACCTACGTGGTTATAGCCATATGGGATAAAAGGCGGCTGGTGGTACCTACCACCTATTTCATTGAAAAACCCTTTCAAAACTGGACCAAGACCACCGCGAATATTATTGGTTCGGTATTTTTATATACAGATTACAAAGTTCCTTTTGAAGCACTGAGGGAAGAATTAAAAAAGATTTTAGAAAGTACAGATCTCTGGGATGGTGATGCGCAGGTATTGCAGGTCACAAACGCCACAGCAACCAATGTAGAGATACGAGCCCTGATGAGTGCCAAAGACTCTCCTACTGCCTGGGATCTAAGGGTTCTTGTGCGGGAAAAGTTGATCACTTTTTTACAGGAAAATTATCC
>JAHEHU010000163.1 GCA_024639765.1 Eudoraea sp. | reverse complement strand
TCTATGGGTGGTACGTTGTTACGACTGGTAGATCAGGGCCATGACGTCCATATAGCATACCAGACCTCGGGAAATATTGCTGTCTTCGATGATGAAGTGATTCGGTTTCTCGATTTTGCCAAAGATATTCAAAAAGAAAACGAGGCACTCCAAAAACAATTTAAAGAAGTTAGGGCATTTCTGGATAAGAAACATCCGGGGCAGGTAGATAGTCCACGAATTCAAAATTTTAAAGGGTTGATCCGCAAGGGAGAAGCACTATCTGCGTGCCGTTACTGTGGTGTTAAGGAGGAGAATGCTCATTTTCAAAATCTACCTTTTTACGAAACGGGAACCGTGAAGAAAAAACCCTATTCTGAAGCAGATATAGAACAGACCTACCAACTACTGCAAAAGATCAAACCTCATCAAATATTTGCTGCAGGTGACCTTTCGGACCCACATGGAACACACAGGGTGTGTCTTAATATTATTTACAGAGCCCTGGACAGATTGGTCAGGGAAAAAGCTTCCTGGATTAAAGATTGCTATGTATGGTTATACAGAGGTGCATGGCAAGAATGGGACATTGCTGATATGGAAATGGCCGTTCCTGTTGGCCCCAAGGATATGCAGCGAAAGAAAAATGCAATTTTTAAACACCAGTCCCAAAAGGATAGTGCCATGTTCCCGGGGAATGATAATAGAGAGTTCTGGCAACGTGCCGAACAAAGAAATAAGGAAACAGCTTACAAATACAATGCTCTTGGACTGGCCGAATACGAGGCTATAGAAGGGTTTGTCAGATATCATTTCATGTAATTCTATCCATCTCGGGCAAAAGCTTAAAGAGAATGACTGGTCTTTTTTTTTGCCAAGAAGCATTCTAAGCCCGGTGAAAGTTTTAAATTTAGCCTGGATACTAGCACATGATACAAAAAGATAAATGGGCCTGGGCCTGGGTCCCAATTCTTTATTTTACACAAGGACTTCCCTATGTTATGGTGGTCACCGTATCTGTGATCATGTATAAAAAACTGGGGATCAGCAACGCAGATATCGGCCTCTATACTAGTTGGTTATATCTCCCCTGGGTAATAAAACCGCTATGGAGTCCGTTTCTCGATCTGAAAAGCACCAAACGAAATTGGTTCTTGCTCATGCAACTGATCGTTTCACTGTCATTCCTCGCCATCGGTTTTACCCTTCCTACGAATATCTTTTTCGTAACTACCCTGGCCTGTTTCTGGATGGCAGCCTTTGCCTCAGCGACCAATGATATTGCTTCAGATGGGTATTATATGATAGGCCTTACTCAGGAAAAACAGTCCTTTTTTGTGGGGGTACGCAGCACTTTCTATAAATTATCGAATGTTACCGGACAGGGCTTATTGGTCATCCTGGCAGGTTTTCTGGAAAACTATTACGGGGACAACACCAAGGCCTGGTCCGTCACTATGATCTGTGCCGCTGTAATGATGTTCATATTGACCGTTGCCAACTACTTTGCTACGCCAAAATTTGAATCTTCTGAGGCGATCACCTTAGAAAAACCGAATAGCTTTCTAGAAGTATTCGCCTCTTTCTTTAAGAAACCCGGGATTGGAATGGCCCTGGCCTTTATTCTATTCTTTAGGTTAGGGGAATCCCAATTAGTGAAAATGGCTTCTCCTTTTCTACTCGATCCTACTGAGGCAGGTGGACTTGGATATAGTACAGCAGAAGTAGGAACCATTTACGGCACCGTAGGGGTCATTATGCTTACGATTGGAGGAATATTGGGTGGGATATTGATTTCGAAACACGGTTTAAAGAAATGGTTTTTTCCCATGGTTCTTTCGCTAAATATTCCAAATGCCTTCTACGCTTTCCTGGCTATTACAAACTCCAATAGTATTGCTGCGGTGGTAACCACCGTAATATTGGAACAATTTGGCTATGGTTTTGCGATTGCGGGATTTATGGTATATCTCATCTATATTGCTGAGGGAGTATCCAAAACTTCTCACTATGCCCTTGCTACCGGATTTATGGCCCTGGGTATGATGCTTCCCGGCCTCATTAGTGGATATATGCAGGAATGGCTGGGCTATGATGGCTTCTTCATTTGGGTAGTTATCGCAGCATTGCCCTCAATTATACTCCTTAAGTTTATTAAATATCCTCCTGATTATGGAAAAAAAGGAGCAGAGAACAACACAGCATAATATGATGACCTGCGATGAAGCTTCGAGTACACTTTCTATCAGAGAAAAAATAGGTCAATTATTTATGCCGGCGGCATTTATAAATGACAATGAGGAGTCCATCAAGGCGCTGGAATCCTTGATCCGAAATGAATGTATAGGAGGTATTTGTTTCTTTCACAGCAGGGCCAGTGCAGCTACAAATTATGAAGGAAAAAAGAAGGTCACCTACAATGCAGATAGCTTGCAACTGCTTAAGGATTTAATAGCACGTTATAGCGCAGCGACAAAATATCCGCTGCTTATCAGCATTGACGCTGAATGGGGCCTCGCTATGCGCGTTGAGGAAACACCTCAATACCCATATGCCATTACCCTTGGAGCAACTCATGACCCGCAATTGGTCTATGAAGTAGGTAAAAGAATAGGTTCCGATTGCAGAGCTGCCGGTATTCACTGGAATTTTGCTCCGGTGGCAGATGTCAATAATAATCCAAATAATCCCGTTATAGGATACAGATCTTTTGGTAGTACTAAAAAAGAGGTCAGCACCAATGCCATTGCCTTTTCCAAAGGCTTGCAAGACGCAGGCACCCTTAGTTGTGTAAAGCATTTTCCCGGTCATGGCGATACTGCCACAGATTCACATTTGGGCCTGCCTGTGATCCATAAAAACCGGGAGGACCTTCTTGAGCAAGAACTTTATCCTTTTATGGAAGCGATAAAAAGTAATGTAGACGCAGTGATGGTTGGGCACCTCTCCGTACCTGCTTTAAGCAAAGGAAAACAGATCTCAGCTTCTATTTCTAGCGAAATAATCAAAGGAGTGCTAAGAGGTGAATTAGGATACGATGGCGTGGTAGTATCGGATGCTTTGAACATGCATAGTGTTTCAAAAACGTTTACTAATAAAGGTGAACTGGAATGGGCTGCCTTTGAGGCCGGAAATGATATACTCTGTTTTGCAGAAAACGTAAGGGAGGGAATTGATATGATTGAAAGGAAAGCAACTATTTCCCAAATTGAAGAGAGCTTTAACAGGGTATGGTCATTAAAAATGAAAGCGATAGGCACCCTTGCAACTGATCATTTAAAAGTGAGCGATCCACATCCTTTAAACGGGCTTATAGCAGCAAAAAGTCTCACACTTTACAAGGGCACGGAAGATACTTTGTTAGCATTTCATAATGCTGGTTTTCACGCTGTGCAGTTGGGGAAAAGTAGTCAAACGACTTTTTTTGAGAAAGTACTAATGAATACCAGTTGTCCATTTGTGTTAGTGAACGATCACTCTTTTGAGAAAATGAAATCGATCCTTGGCGCCAAAAGTAAACTACTTATAGCAGTATATCCCCCTAGTATAAAACCACAAAACAATTTTAGCATGGAAACTGATCAGCTAGAGTTGCTAGTTGAACTTATTCGTAATTATGATGTAGTTTTATATTTGTTTGGAAATCCTTATTTCCTGAGGTTATTACCATTAGATCAACTGAGTGCAGTTGTTATTGCCTATCAGGACCTGAAGGGGTTCGAAGAGAATGCAGCAGCTCATTTTTTAGGAAATATACAAGCTGTTGGTTCTTTACCTGTTTCATTATAAACGAACAGTATGAAGATTTATAAAGGTATTGGTATGATGTCTGGCACCTCGCTGGATGGCCTCGATCTTGTGTATTGCCATATTTGGAAACCCCTGAACAGATGGGAATTTAAGATTGAGAAGACAAAAAGTATTCCATATGCTAAAACAAGGGTAACTCGTTTAAAAGAAGCGATCCATTTACCGGCAAATGAATTACTCTGTTTGCATAATGAATATGGCACCTGGCTTGGCGAACAAGCAGGGAAATTTATTGAGGAAGCAAAGTTGGAGGTAGGTTTTGTTTCGAGCCATGGGCATACGGTTCATCATCAACCTGATAAAGGTCTTACGTTTCAAATAGGATCGGGTCAGCACCTGGCCAACGCCTGTGGTATTAAAACAATATGCGATTACAGAACGAACGATGTTGCCCTGGGCGGACAAGGAGCTCCCCTTGTTCCCATTGGCGACCATATGCTTTTTAGTTCTTATGATTATTGTCTTAATCTTGGCGGTATCAGCAATATTTCTTTTGTTCTGGATAACAAAAGAGTGGCTTATGATATTGGAATAGCCAATATGTTGCTGAATTACATTACGG
>JAHEHU010000068.1 GCA_024639765.1 Eudoraea sp. | reverse complement strand
TCTATTCCTACTTTAGAGGTGTAGTAACCGGTGAGGGTTAAGTTCCGCATCAAATTAAAGAATTGAACTTCCAGGGGATGGTCATCCATTGGGATCTTGGTGTCATAAAATGCAATGGCATCTAAAATCTCCTTCTGAGACTCTTCAGCGGTACTTTTAAACTCCGTTCCGTAGTCGGTGTTGCTCTTATGATCTAGCCACATGAGTCCTCCGCGAAGTGTAGTTTGTAACGAAGGGATATCCTTTGCCATAAACTCTACAAATTCTGGTACTCCGGCCTCCGTTGGACCTCCGTGCTCGTTTGGGGGCAATATGAGATTGCTAAGAACCGTAATGGTTTCCAATTCGTGTTCATTGAGAAACTGAACGGCATTAAGCTCCGCTATCTCTTCCAGCTCTTTGGGTGTACGGCCAAAATAGTTTTCGTCTGCAACCAAACCATTTGATATCTCCCCGTTTTCTTCGCCGGGTTTGCATCCGTGTATGGCTAGTCCGCCGGCCACGGACCCAAGCAGGATGGATTTTATACTCTTTCTTCTATCCATGACTTAGATATTTTGTTGTTTTAGTTGTTCCACTATATAATCTGAAGCTCTCCAGGAAAGTGCCAGGATGGTCCAGGTACAGTTCTTATCCGCCTGAGATACAAAAGGACCCGCATCCGTAATAAAGACATTCTCAACGTCATGCAATTGCTGGTAACGGTTTACCACCGATCTCTTTTTATCATCACCCATACGGGTTGTCCCAACCTCATGAATGATCTGTCCCGGATTTAGCAAGCCATAGTCCTGTTCCTTAGTTGGCGTAGTCCCCAAAGGTTCTCCGCCCATACTATGGATCAGCTCTTCAAAAGTGCTCTGCATATGCCTGGCTTGGTTCCGTTCAAAATCGGACCATTTATAATTAAAGCGCAAGACCGGGATCCCAAATTCATCTACCGTTGTAGGATCTATTTCACAATAATTATCTTCTCTGGCAATGGCCTCTCCTCTACCACCAAAACCAATAACTGAACCGTAATATTTTTTTACATCCTCTCGCAAGCCGGCCCCATAACCACCGGTGGGCAAGCCAAAGAATTTATTAAAATCGTTAGGGTTAAAGCCGAAACCGTAGTTGGGCATTCCTATACCGCCCCATACTTCAATATGATACCCCCTGGGGAAATCGAGGTTCTTATTGTCTAACCACCAGGGCGTATACACATGCATGCCACCAACCCCATCTTCATTGTACATCTTTCGGTTCATGAGGCCGGGAATAAATCCGGCCCTGCTACTACCGGTAGAATCGTGAAGGTATTTCCCAACGAGATTACTGCTGTTCCCCAGGCCATTGGGGTGCTGTGCACTTTTGGAATTGAGGAGGATCCTGGCTGAACTGCAGGCGGAGGCCGCAAGGACCACAACCTTCCCTTTTAATTTATATTCTTTTCTATCCTCCTTATTAATATAGGATACTCCTGTTGCCTTTCCTTCCTCATTGGTAGTAACTTCGCGCACCACAGAATTTACATATAGATCTATCTGACCCCCACTTTTTTGAGCCGGAAAGATCAAACAAGATCCGGAGGAGAAATCGGCATATACCTGGCAAGCTCTTGAACACTGGCCACAATAGAAACAAACTCCTCTGTCATTATTGATCTTTTTGGTAAGCATGGACATTCGTGAAGGAATCACAGGAATATCTAATTGCCTGGCACCTTTAATATAGAAGAGCTCATGCAATCTTGGTTTTGGGGGCGGAAGGAAAAACCCGTCTGGGTCATTTGGTAAGCCTTCATTGGTTCCAAAGACACCAATAAGTTTGTCTACCTTATCGTAATACGGTTTTACATCTTCATAGCCTATGGGCCAGTTGTCACCCAGGCCATCTACATCCTTATGTTTAAAATCCTTGGGGCCAAAGCGAAGCGAAATTCTGCCCCAGTGGTTTGTGCGGCCTCCCAGCATATGCGAACGAAACCAATAAAAATTTGTTCCGTTTTTTTGGGTGTATGGTTCGCCTTCAATTTCCCATCCACCGTAGGCCATATCAAATTCCCCAAAGACCCTGGAGGTGCCAGCACCGCGGCGTGGTGACTCATAGGGCCATTTTAACTGTGTCATTTGTTTGGGATCGGCAGGATCGAAATAAGGGCCAGCTTCTACAACGGCAATTTTAAGACCGGCATCTGCCAATACTTTTGCGGACATCCCACCTCCAGCGCCAGACCCCACTATGATGGCATCATATTGGACTGCGGATTCTTTAATTTGCATAGATGATTATTTGGATAGGTCTACAAGTTATAAATTATAATGAATAATGGAAGTTAAATAATAGTCCTAAATGTTATTGAAATTTATTCCAAGTTATATTTTGCCAAATGCCTGCTCTAAATGCACTCTCTATTCCTTTCTTGCATTTCAATGTATGCCATGTGATTTTGAAGTGATTTTCATCAAAAAAAAAATATTCATAATTTGTTTTTCACATATTTTTAGTATTATTATGCTTAATTCTTAATTTTTTTAACACTAGAGCGCAATCGTTTGAGATATCAAGTGCTTAAAATTTTTAGAGAAATTATCATTAACTAACTTAACGAGACACGATTATGATTCGAAAAATTACGGAGCTTGTACTAAATCACAGAAAGTGGATGGTACGTGCCAATTCAACCGCAGTTGGGGCTTTTTCTTTGCTTCTATGCCTGTCGGGGTCCATGGCGTTTGCCAATGTGGATGCTGATTCGGACAAGATTGGCATTGAAAATGTTCAGATGACCATCACCGGTACGGTAACAGATGATCTTGGAGGACCCCTTCCGGGAGCCAATGTATTGGTAAAAGGAACTACCAATGGTACCCAAACTGACTTTGATGGAAATTACACCATCACAGCGAATTCCAACGACGTGCTGGTTTTCAGTTATATTGGTTTTGCAAAACAGGAAATACCTGTAAATGGCCAGAGTACGATCAACGTGCAAATGGCAGAAGATGCAAGCCAATTATCGGAAGTAGTTGTAACAGGATATTCAACCCAGACACGTGGTGATATTACAGGTTCGGTTGCTTCGGTTGATGTTAGTGAGGCTACCAAGGCTCCCTTGGTGAATGCTGCTGAAGCACTTGAAGGACGTGTTACTGGTGTTACGGTAACCAATGCAGGTACTCCTGGTGGTAATCCAAAAATTGTGATCCGTGGTTTTGGTACCAGCAACAATACTAATCCGCTTTATATTATAGATGGTGTTCAGACCGATAACCCGAATATCTTAAATAGTATTAATTCTGGAGATATCGATCAGATCAACGTCTTAAAAGATGGTGCCGCAGCGATCTACGGTGCCAGGGCTTCTAACGGGGTAGTAATTATCACCACTAAAGGCGGTAGTTACAACCAGTCTGAGCCATCTGTTAACTTTAATATGTATACAGGTATCTCCAGGGCTACCAATCTTCCGGAAATGTTAAATGCACAGCAGCATGGGGAATATGTCTTTCAGGCACTTCTTAATGATGGTGCAACGGTATCGCACCCTCAATATGGGAGCGGACCCACACCAGTTGTACCTACCACAATTCAGGGGTACACAAGGGTAGAATCTCCTGGTTCAGCTAATAGGGTACCGCGCGTAGCTACCGTAAAACAGCCCAATGGAACGAACTGGTTTGAAGAAATAACCCGTGATGCACCTACCCAAAATTTTGATCTTTCTATCACTAATGGAAATGAATCCGGAAGATACTTTTTGTCTGCCAACTACCTGAATCGTCAGGGTATCCTGAACGATACCGGATTTAAGCAGGGGGCTACCCGCTTGAACTCAGAGTTTAAGATTGGTAAAAATATCACCATTGGGGAGCACCTCAACGCTTCGTTCTCCAATCAGAATGAAGGAACTCTGGAAGCGATTAACATGGCATACCGGTCTTCTCCTTTGATCCCGGTTTTTGACGAACAAGGTGATTTTGCTGGCACTGGACTTGCATCCACTGGCTTAAGTAATACGAGAAACCCCGTGGCCCTTCTCTCCAGGGGATCAGACAACTACAACAAGATCTTCAGGGTATTTGGGGATTTATACTTACGTGCTGAATTGTACGAAGGACTTAGCTTTAAAACCACAATCTCTGGAAACATAGAAAATTTTTCTCAGAGAAGATTCCAGGCACTGGATCCTGAATTCAGTGAACCATTATCTGTAAACACCTTGTTTGAGCAAGACATCAATAACTGGACCTGGACCTGGAACAACATACTAAATTATAACACAGTAATTGGCGAACACAACATCAATGCCCTCGTTGGGGTTGAAGCTGTGGAAGAAAGCAGTAAGGGAAAAGGGATAAGTCGAAACGACTTTCTATTTGAGACACCTGATTTCTATCTCCTGAGTAATGGTGCTGGTGCTCCTAATGTGGATTTTGCCTACGATGGAGGCAATACCTTATTTTCAATCTTCGGGACTGCCAACTATTCGTACCAAGGCAAATATTTTGCTACGGTTACACTTCGTAATGATAAATCCTCGCGATTCCTGGGAGATAACCAGAGTCAGACTTTCCCATCCTTCAGTGCGGGTTGGTTAATAAGTGATGAAGATTTCTTCCCTTCTGATGGCTTTATTAATCGTTTAAGACTTAAGGCTTCCTACGGTGAGCTGGGTAACCAGACATTGCCTTCCAGTAACCCGACCATCAATATTTCAAACCTGAATGAAGTATTAGGTAATTATGCTATTGATGGAAGTTCTATAATCACCGGGGCCATTCTGAGTCAGGTGGGGAACCCGGACCTGAGGTGGGAAACATCAGTTAGTACCAATTTCGGTTTTGAAATGAGCATGCTGAACAACGACCTGACCGTTTCCTTCGAATATTTTGATATTGATACCAAGGACCTGATTACGCCTGATAACAGCCTGATCAGTACAACAGCGATCGATGCTGGGGCACCATTGGTGAACCTGGGGGATATTCAGAATACAGGTTTCGACCTGGCCATTGGTTACAGCCATGAGACAGATTACGGCCTGAATTACTCTATCAACGCAAACATTTCGCACTACAAGAATGAAGTACAGAACCTGATCAGCGACTTTCAGGCTGGACGCGATGACTTACGGGCGGGTCCTGTAACACGTACGGAAGTAGGGCGTGCAATTTCGGAATACTTCGGGCGCAGGGTAACTGGCTTTGACAGTAGCGGACGATTTACTTATGAAGATGTAAATGGAGACGGAACTATCAACGATGATGATAGAACCTATATTGGATCTCCACACCCTGATTTTACCTATGGTGTAAACATTGCCGCGAACTATAAAGGATTTGATGTTTCAGCCTTTTTCTCAGGTTCACAGGGGAACGATGCGTACAACTACCAGAAGATATTTTCGGATTTCCCTACGTTCTTTGGTTCTAACCAAAGTACAAGGGTACTAGACGCCTGGACGCCTTCGAACACCAATGCCACAGTACCGGCATTGAGCCAGACCATTACCAATAATGAGACAGCTCCGAATTCTTATTTCGTAGAGGACGCATCCTTTTTACGAATGAAGAATCTACAAGTAGGCTATACATTTGCTGATGACATTTCCAGTAAAGTAGGCCTCAAAATGTTACGGCTTTATATTCAGGGAACCAATTTGTTTACCATCACGAATTATAACGGATTAAATCCGGAAATAATTTCCACTGATAACTTATCTTTGGGAGTCGATGGCCCAAACCCGGTGTTCCCGCTAGCACAAATACTAACTATTGGTATTAACACAAAATTCTAAAAAAATGAAAAAGAGATTCTTTGTTTATTTAACCTTATTCGCTGTAATTTTTGCGTGCAGCGATGACTTTACCGATGTGCCTGCCATAGGTGCATTGAGTGATCAAACGCTTCAGAACGAGGCAGGTGTGGATTTACTTCTTGTAGGAGCCTATTCCACGCTAGACGGTATTCGCAACGGTGGATCAGATCCCTGGCACGGCACTGGTGATAACTGGTGGCTCGATGCTCTCTCGGATGATGCCCACAAAGGAAGTACTGATGGAGACCAGGCCGACCTGTTTTTGCTGGAAACTTATGATTGGACCACAGGTAACCCTTATCTGAATATATGGAATAGCAGGTATGCAGGGGTAAATCGCGCCAATGCAGTTATTGATTTAATAGCTAAACTTGAGGCAGCAGGTGGCGATCCACTTCCTGCTAAAACCGCAGAGTCCCGTTTCCTTAGAGGTCACTATAACTTTGATCTCCAAAAGATATTTGGCAATCCGCCATATATTTCGGAAGAAAACTTTGCTAATTCAGAATTTAACCAGGCAAATTCCGGTCCAATATGGGATCAAATTGAGGCAGATTTCCAGTTTGCTGTTGATAATTTACCAACGTCTCAGGCAGATGTAGGAAGACCTACCTCTTGGGCGGCTAAAGCTTATCTTGCCAAAGCGCATATGTACCAGGGAGAATATTCTGCTGCTTTGCCAATATTGACCGACATAGTCAACAATGGCCCATACGCACTACTGGCTAACTTTGCCGATAATTTCCGTCTGGCTGGTGAAAATGGTTCAGAATCTATATTCGCCATTCAATACACCTCAGATTCAGGAAATTCCTTTAATGGTAACCTGGGAGGAACGCTGAATTTCCCTAACGCCTTAGGATTCTGCTGTGGATTCTTCCAGCCTACACAAGATCTGGTAAATGCCTATCAGACAGATGGTACAGGATTACCTCTGTTGGATACCTTTAATCAAACCGATGTAACCAATGATCATTTACTGGCCAGTTCAGATCCATTTACCCCACATACCGGGCCGCTGGATCCAAGGTTAGATTATACCGTTGGAAGAAGGGGATTAGACTATAATGGTTATGGTCTTAACCCAGGTCAGGACTGGGTGCGAGCTACAAATGCTGACATCTCAGGACCTTACCTTCCAAAGAAAAATGTATATCAAAACGGTGAATCCGGAAACCAAGGTACCGGTGTCTGGGGGCAACAATCTTCCGGTATCAACTATCATATTCTTCGCTATGCCGATGTTTTGTTGATGGCTGCCGAGGCGGAAGTAGAAGTTGGTTCACTTGAAACCGCTCGTGGTTATGTGAACGAGGTACGTAACAGGGCTAAAAATTCTGCTTATCTACAGAATGAAGCTGGAACTGCCGATGCAGCTAATTATCAAATTGAGCCTTATACGGTCGCATGGACAGATGCAGCAGTAGCAAGGAATGCTGTGCGCTTTGAGCGCAGACTGGAACTGGCCATGGAAGGACATCGTTTCTTTGATCTTGTGAGATGGGGAGTGGCTGAAAGCGTTATAAGTGCTTATGTAACAAATGAGACCAGAACCATTGATAATTTTGGACCAAAAGTGGGAACATTTTCTTCTCCTACAAATAATATATTACCAATTCCAATTAATGCTATTGACTTAAGTGGTGGTGTAATACAACAAAATCCTGGTTATTAATAGGAATCAGTTAAATAGTTAAAAAGGGGTGCAAAACGCACCCCTTTTTTTTTGATGTCCTCTACCCGAATTACTATATTTATACTTGCACATTTTGTCTACCGATGATTATGAAGAAATGCTTATTGCTCTTCCTTACAGGCC
Source organism: Eudoraea sp. (assembly GCA_024639765.1). GTDB lineage: Bacteria > Bacteroidota > Bacteroidia > Flavobacteriales > Flavobacteriaceae > Muriicola. Next base: position 6,443 of record JAHEHU010000068.1, on the reverse strand, counting down.
TTGTTTTTTGGTCCTGCGACAAAGATCCTGAAAATTCAACTACCATTTTTAAAGCGCTAACATCTAATGATTCCGGGATTTCGTTTGCCAATATGCTTACCGAAAGTGATTCCCTGAATTACTTTACCTATGGCTATCTCTATATGGGAGGTGGGGTTGCCGCCGGAGATTTTAATAACGATGGGCTTACCGATCTCTATTTTACGGGTAATCAGGTGCCCAATGCCCTCTACCTGAACAAGGGAGATCTGAAATTTGAAAATATTGCAGTACAGGCCGGAATACAAGGCGATCAGCGTTGGTATACCGGGGTTACCCTGGCAGATGTGAATAATGATGGGTTCCTGGATGTCTATTGTTCGGTAAGTGGAAAATTCGGCCCTATGGAAAATCAGCTTTTTATCAATAACGGTGATTTAACATTTACGGAAAAAGCCTCAGCTTACGGCCTTGCTGAACCTGGGAATAGTGTGCAGTCTACTTTCTTTGACTATGATAAGGATGGGGATCTCGATGTATATATAGCCAACTACCCCCCTACCAACTTCAATGCGCCCACTAGCCATTATCTGGTGAAGCAAAAGTTTCAAAATCCTAATGAAACGGATAAGCTGATGCGGAACGATGGAGGTTATTTTACGGATGTTACGGAAGAAGCCGGACTCAAGACCTTCGGACTTTCGCTCAGTGCCACAGTTGGAGATCTCAATGGCGATGGTTGGCCAGACATCTATGTTTCCGATGATTTCAGCAGTCCGGATTACTGCTATATTAACAACAAGAATGGTACTTTCTCCGAACAGGTTCGTACCGTAACAAAAAACACTTCATTCTACGGAATGGGCGTTGATATTGCTGATTTCAATAACGATGGTTTACTGGATATTCTTCAGGTCGATATGACAGCCAATGATAATAGAAGGTCCAAAGCAAATATGGCCAGCATGAACCCCGACCTTTTCTGGAGTACCGTTAATTCAGGCTTTCATTTTCAATATATGCAAAACAGCCTGCAGCTAAACAATGGAATGCTCTATGATTCGCTACCAGATTTTAGCAATATCTCCAGATTGGCCGGTATATCTTCTACGGATTGGAGCTGGGGCCCACTCTTTGCTGATCTGGACAATGATGGCTGGAAGGATATCTTTATTTCTAATGGAACGAGACGAGAGATCAACAATAGGGATTTTTTCCTGAACTGGGAAAAGGAAGGCCGCCCCATGGACAATTTATTGGAGCGCACATTAGACATTCCATCTGAACCCATTGACAACTTTGTTTTTCGAAACAACGGAGACCTAACTTACTCAAGGATGAATGATGTCTGGGGAATATCCTTTGAAGGATTTTCTAATGGTGGCGTATACGTTGATCTGGACAATGACGGAGACCTCGAGATCATCACAAATAATATTGATCATGTGGCCTCAGTATTTGAAAATCTCAGTGCGGCCACAAGTCATTCCCTGACCGTTAAATTCAAGGGGCCTGAAAAAAACCCCTTTGGGATTGGTGTTCAGGTTACAACTATGAACAAAGGTTCCAAACAATTTCAGGAACTAACACTGACCCGGGGATTTCAGTCGTCTGTGGCGCCCCAACTCCATTTCGGTTATGGTGCTGAAGAAAAGTTAGACAGCCTCCTGGTTAGATGGCCTGATGGAAAAGAACAATTACTTACGGGAATTGATCTGAATACGATCAGGACGATCGATTACAAAGAAGCCGAACAGCTGGGATATCAGAAAGAAGAACAAAAAAATACGCTTTTTGCGATTTCGAACCCTGAAAGTGTTGGGATAGATTTCAAGCATGAGGAAAATTATTACAATGACTTTATTAAAGAGATCCTTCTGCCCCATCAAACGTCTATGTTTGGCCCTGGAATAGGAGTAGGTGATCTGAATGGCGATGGGCAGGACGATTTTGTGATCGGCGGAGCAGCCAATCACCAGACAGGGATCTACTATCAGACCTCCACTGGCTTCGAACGAATGAAGATGCCCTCAATGGCTCGTGACAGTATCTATGAGGACCTCGGAGTTCTAATTTTTGATGCGGAAGGTGATGGTGATAATGATGTCTATATGGTGAGTGGCGGGAACGAATTTGGACCAGAATCTGAACTATTACAGGACAGGCTGTATCTCAATGATGGAAGCGGACAGTTATTTAGGGCAGCCAAATCACTTCCGGAAATGTATACCAGTGGCTCCCGGGTAAAAGCAGCCGATTTTGATAAGGATGGCGACCTGGATCTGTTTGTTGGCGGGAGATTGGTTCCCGGACAATACCCCCTACCTGCAAAAAGTTATATTCTGGAAAATGTGAGTACCGCCAAAGGTGGTGCGGAATACAAAGATGTCACCCAAAACGTAGCTCCCTTTCTCCAGGATCTTGGAATGGTGACGGATGCCGTTTGGACCGACTATGATGGGGATGGATGGCAAGACCTTCTGGTAACCGGGGAATGGATGCCCATAAAGGTCCTAAAGAACAATAATGGTGTCTTTGAGGATACTACGGATGAGAATGGATTAACTTCTTCCACCGGCTGGTGGTTCAGCATACAACAAGGCGATTTTGATGCAGATGGGGATATGGATTATATTGCTGGTAACCTGGGGCTGAACTATAAATACAAGGCCAATGAAGAGGAAACTTTTGACATCTATTACAGTGATTTTGATGAAAGTGGTTCTTCAGATATTGTATTAAGTTATTTTAACGGAGGTAAAAAATATCCCCTTCGCGGAAGAGAATGTTCTTCTCAACAAATACCCGGAATAAAAAAGAAGTTTGAGGATTATGCCTCCTTTTCTACAGCCACTTTGGAAGATGTATATACAGAACAGTACCTGCAAGAGGCACTGCACTATAAGGTAACCTCTTTTGCCAGTGTTTATCTTGAAAATACAGGACAAGGTTTCACTACCCATCCCCTACCCAACATGGCGCAGATCTCCAGTATCAACCAGATCCTGGTAGCCGACTACAATGCGGATACACATCTGGATATTGTCATCGCAGGAAATCTCTATAGCTCAGAAGTGGAAACACCCAGAAATGATGCCAGTAATGGCCTTTATTTGATGGGTAATGGGAAAGGCGATTTTACTCCGGTAACCAACTCTAAAAGCGGATGGTTCACTCCCGGTGATGTAAAAGATATGATGCCCATTGAAATAAAAGGACAATTATATGTGTTGGTGGCAAAAAATAGCGAGCCCCTGCAATTGGTAAAGGTCAATACACCTGAAAATCCCTTAGTTGCTGCAAAGCTTCCGTAACGGTCCTTACAGGTAATTTGCACGTCTGATTAAAGCAAACATAAATATACGTTTCACCGGCTACATACCTGTCTTCAAATAAGGGCAGCTCACTTTCTACAGTACTCCCGGCAAATAGTGCATTGGGTATGTATTCCTTCTGCAATTCGTTAAGTAGCTCTTCTGCATTGTCACCAACCACTACTATTTCGTAATAGGGATAAGCGTGCCCCAATAATAAGGAGCTCCATAAAGCGTAATTACCCGGTGCTTCCCTAATGGGATTTAACATGACCGACACCATGCGTTCAGATCTGTCTAACTTCTCGGTATCAAAATATAAATGCCCCAACCTGAATAAATTATGGGCCATCACCGCATTGGGAGAGGGTATTACGCCATCATCGGTCTTTATGATCTTGGCAATAAGCGACTCTTGCTCATTATATCGATACATTTCGGAAGCGGGCTCCTTAAAATGATCTTTTACATAGGCGGTAAGCTCCATGGACAGTTCCAGATAAGATGTATCTAAGGTACTTTCATACAAACTCAGAGTGGCATCTGCAAGGAAGGTATAATCTTCCAGAAATCCTTCCTGTTGTGAACTTCCTTCTTTGTAGGTATGGACAAGTTTACCATCCGTATACGCATGCTTTATCAGAAATTCAAAAGTAGCACCGGCATGAGATAGAAACTCCTTGTTGCCAAATGCCTGATAAGCGTCTAAGAATCCCTTGATCAACAATGCGTTCCAGGAGGTAATGATCTTATCATCTATCCTCGGATGAATACGCTGCTCCCTTTGTTTTAGCAGTCTTGACTGCCATTCTTTTGTATAGGTTTGAAGCTCAGTTTGGGTGATCCCATGTTTTTTTGAAAAGTCGACATCCGTCTCTTTTTTATGCAGCACGTATGTATCTTTTCCCCAGGCCGATGCTTTATTGATGGAGTAATAGGAGGCAAAAAGATTGTATTCGTCTCCTAGCACGGATCGCAGCTCATTTTCATTCCAGATGTAGTAGGTGCCTTCTTCGCCTTCACTGTCCGCATCAATCGCTGCATAATACCCACCATCCGGATTTTTCATTTCCCGATTGAGGAATGCTATGGTCTCCAATACAATTCTCTTGTATTCCGGGTCTTTGTAAATGGTATAGGCTTTTGAGTATAGGCTAAGCAATTGTGCATTGTCATAAAGCATCTTTTCAAAATGGGGCACTTTCCAGTTTGGATCAGTGCTATATCGGAAAAAGCCTCCTCCTACGTGATCATAGATACCCCCCCGGAGCACTTTATTCAGAGTGTTTTCAACAAAGACATCTGTTTCCAGGTCCTCGGTCAATGCCGCATATTTCAGCAGAAAGCTAAGATTGACGGGGATGATGAATTTTTGTTCCCCCAGGTTTCCACCCATTTCCATATCCCACTGCGTTTTCCAAGCATTCATAGCCTGGGAAAGCAATTCGGGCTTTAGATCGGTTTCTGTGGTGATCTGAGGGATAAAATTAACCTCTGAAATACCCTGTGCCACCTTATTGGCGTATTCTTCAGCCTCATTTTTATCTTCCCTGTATTTCCTGTTTATTTCGGTGAGCACCTTCATCCATTGGGTTTTTGTATGGTAGGTGCCTCCATAAAGTGGCTTTCCGTTGGGTAGTAAGATCACATTTAAGGGCCAGCCACCCCTGCCGGTCATAAGCTGCACGGCTGTCATATATACCTGGTCAACATCTGGCCGTTCTTCTCTGTCTACTTTTATATTGATAAAATTTTCATTCATCAAAGCGGCCACTTCGGCATCTTCAAAACTTTCTTCTTCCATTACATGGCACCAATGGCAGGAAGAATACCCTATACTCACCACAATTAGTTTGTCTTCTTCTTTAGCCTTTTCCAGCGCCTTATCACTCCAGGGAACCCAATCTACCGGGTTATGGGCATGCTGCAAAAGGTAAGGACTAGTCTCCTCTATAAGCGCATTTGTATACGCATGATCTTCCGTTTTATTCCCTTTTGGTTTGCATCCAAAAAAGAGGAGTATGCCCAGGAAAAAGACAGTGCGCATTAATGAAGTTATGGAAGCCTTACTCATGTTCTTACAGTTGGAATAACGAAAATACGACATACAGAAATCTTTATTCCATTTGTTGCTTCATAAACCAGTCGTATAGGGCCTCCGTTTGATATGCCTGCACCCAGGAATCATGTCCTACCCCCTCATAGATGGTGAAGGTTACATCGTGGCCCATTCCTTTAAGAACTTCCACCATATCCTCAGATTCAGAAAAGGGAATGGAGGTGTCCTCTGTACCATGAAATACCCAAATGGGCATTTTTTTATTGATCCAGGAAGCATAGGGCACCGGAGTCATCCCGCATACCACAGCCATGGCTGCAAACCTATCGGGGTACTGTACAGCAAGCTCCCAGGCAGCACTTCCGCCTCTGCTGAGCCCCGTTAAATAAATGCGTTTGGGGTCTACCCTATTATGAGTCACAATGGTATCTAACAATTGCATTACGGCCCGTATGTTCCACCATTGTTTTTTATGCGGATTCTGTGGTGCCAGTACCAGGAAAGGGAATTGCTTTCCTTCAACCAGCATTTTTGGGGGACCGTTCTTCGTAAGCGCAGGGAGGCTGTCCCCGGATTCGCCGCCGCCATGGAGGAATAGTAACAGGGGAAAAGTAGTTTCCGGATCCCTGTCATAGTCTTGCGGGAAATATAGATAGTATCGCAGGTTCTCTGTCACCAGGGTCTGCTCCTCCCCTTCTATCAACTGTTTTTGGGCCTGGCAGGATGAAATTACACAAAACATAAAGCCAAGGCTTATCCACAAAAATACAGAGGTATACTTCATTCTGCTAAAGGTATTATTCTTCCTGTATGCAATGAAATAATTAGGGTACAATTATAGGGTCAGAGTCTGAAATTGTATCGTACTTTTAACAGAATCTGCTCATTCTGTAGTGTCCACCGGTCCGTGATGTCATTGAACGTATTGTGGTTGAAGACGAGAAATACATCTCCAAGCGGAGAAAAGATCCAGTGAATACGGGCATTGATCCCAAGGACCCTGCTGTCTGTGTCGTATTGAATATAGCTATTCAATTGCAGGTCTGAGGTAACATTAAACCGAACACGGGTACCTATTAAAGTCTGATCAA
>JAHEHU010000162.1 GCA_024639765.1 Eudoraea sp. | reverse complement strand
CATCGGATGCAGGTCACAGGGCTGGAATTATTCTATAAAAAAGGATATTATAATACCAGTGTAGACGAAATTTTAAAGGAGCTTTCACTTTCTAAAGGAGCCTTTTACCACCATTTTCAATCTAAGGACGACTTTTTCATCAGCATTATTCAGAATCTGATCGTTAGAAAGGTCTATAGCCTGCTTATAGAACCTATAGAAGGAAAAGAGAATCCTTTCAGGGCCATAGAAGCCTGTTTTGAAAATGCTATGGGTATTGCAGAGCATAACGAGTTGGATTACGGTTTTGTCCTTGGTAACTTCATAACCGAATTTAATGGCAGAAACGAATTAATCTCCAAATATCTCAGGGATATCTATAAAGTATGGGAGGTAAACCTTGTAAGCATCCTACAAAAAGGAAAGACTGATGGATATATAGCCCGTCATGTAGACAGTGAAGGAGTTGCTACGTTTTTGATCTCCTCCTATATGGGCGTCCGTATGCTGATGGTGGAAGGAAATAGTAAATCGTTGAGTTATCAGTTCCTGCAACAGTTAAGACAGTATTTAAAATCTATTGAACAGCAGCAATTAGTATAATGACCCATTAGTTTAGCAGGGTCTCCACTCTGCGGACCACCTCTTGCGGGTCAATCGTATGCATTACTTCTTCATAGCCTTTAGGATACTTGTTCCCATAAACCGATGTTGGGATCATTGGAAACTTCTCTCGGTCAGCGAGGATTGAGTTGTCAGGACCTTGTCCAAAAGGAGCAAAGCCTGCATACGGATGCGTAATGCCCCATAAGGTAAGGGTAGGTACACCAAACATGGCCGACAAATGCCCGTTGCCACTGTCCATCGAGACCATTAAATTTAGATTAGAAATAAGGCATAATTCCTCTTCGAAAGGAAGTACCCCTGCTACATTTTTACATTGAGAAAATACTGATTCAATAGTCCTTAAATACTCTTTTTCTTTAGCTCCACCTCCAAATAATAATATTTTATACTTATTGGTATTATTAAGTAGGCCTAGCACTTTATTCATCAATAATGAAGGGTACATCTTGCCATTAAATGCCGCGAATGGTGCAATCCCTATTGTTTTTAATGGTGGATCTGCCAAATACTTTTTTACAGATGCGGATGGCTGAATGGATTGCAGCACATCATTCGGATTTAATTCTACCTTGTATCCAAGATTTCGAAAAACGTCTGCATATCGTTCATGGGTGGTTTTAAGAGGTTCTATTGTTTTCTCTCTCCAGACAGTCAGGTGTTTTTTCTCCTTTCTTCCTTTATCAATTTGAATGAAGGGTTGCTCCTTAGAAGCCAAAAATATCTTTAGAATTTTTGTTCGCAAAACGTTATGCAAGTCAGCCACGGCTGTGAATGGGATCCTCTTTAATTCTTTAGATAAGCGATAGAGTCCCAGGATACCTTTGTGCCTACCTTTTACATCTATGGTACAGACGGTTAGATGGGGAAGATCCTTGAAAATGGGAGCAAAGAAAGGTCGCGTTAAAACTGTGATCTGCAGTTTGGGATGAGACCTGCTAAGGGCCAGTAATACAGGTACCGTCATGGCAACATCGCCCATGGCTGATAACCTGATCACCAAAAGATGCTCATCCTTGCTTTTGACCACGTAGTATTGGGTTTAGCTCGTCATCGTTGTACATTTTCATCTGTTTATACACCTTCATGTACTTTTTGCCCTTGCTTATATCTGTAAGTAGCTGATCTATCGCGGTTGAAAGGTCTTTCTTTTGTTCTAAAAGCACAGATAGTTTTTGTTGGCATGCTTGTCTGTGAGTCGTAGAAGCGTCGGTTCTTTCAGCTTCTTCTTTCATATGATAGATCTTGAGAGTCAAAATTGAAAGTCGGTCAATTGCCCATGCCGGGGACTCCGTATTGATGGTAGCATTTGGGAGGATCTTTACCTCTCCATATTTAGTAAGAAAATAACTATCAATATATTCAACAAGGTCTGTCCTTTCCTGATTACTTGCGTCTATTTTCCGTTTTAAAACCAAGGCCGCACCAGGATCTATTTGAGGATCACGAATAATATCTTCGAAATGCCACTGCACGGTGTCTATCCAGTTTTTCTTGTAGAGAAGGTGGGTAATGTCATTTTTTGGATAGGGATTTACAAATTCCTGGTCTACCTTGTTTACAATATGGTATTGCTTAATACTTTCCTCAAAAATATCGAAGGCCTTTTTACTGAACATACGATCAACGTTTTGCACAAAGGTATCTTTTATTTAATAAGAATGTCTGCTGCAAAAACGAAAAATGCAATGAATACAGAGGCATAGAGTACTATCTCCTTAATTTTTTTCCGTTTAATTATTTCCACATATTTCCCTAGAAAGACAGCCCCCGGGAAAAATGAGATCAAGACTGGAAGTTCCCCGGCCATCAGACTCAGGATGATCACGAGTATACTAATTGAAAAATAAATAGAAATGAGCCGTAAGTTAATGATCCTTCCCAGGCCCAATTTACCGGATTTAAGAAATACGGCCAGGGCAGTGATGCCCGTAAGTACCATATATATGATAAGTTTTGTATTTAATTTCCAATCTGCTAATACTTCCTCAAGGGTATCTGTTTGAAATTGATAATGCTGAAATAAATAGTCTTCATTTTTCGTCAAAATAAGTACTGCATAGCTTACCAATAAAAACACAACCATGCTTACAAATGGGACCAACCAATTCTTTAAGTTTTTGGGCTCATAAATATAGATGGCTATGTAGACCAATATTAGAAATAATATGGTCCAATCATAAAATAGGCTTGCCACCAGCACCCACAAGGTCGCATCCATGATCTTTAACTTAATATATTTGAGAGAACGGAGGCTTAAGAGCCTTCTGCAGGCTAACAACAAGAAAAAACTGCAAAAGATGGCATTATTATCGGCTATTGACCCCGAAAAAACGAGAATTAAAAGGACAAAATAAAGGGCCACAAAGGAATTAGCACTGGTGATTTGATTTCGATTCACCACAAAATTGATGACCAAAACAGAAAATAAAAGGATGACCAACGCCAATGATTGCCAAAGTATTGCAACAGGTTCATTAGAATTAATATTGACATTGAAGTATACTATCCAGTAGAGGATAAATAAAAATCCAAGGAGTAAAACGTAATTTATTGGTTTTGTTTTGCCAAAAATGCCTGAAATCATCTCCGGATTTTATATTTTTGTCTTCGTAAATATAACCAAGATGAACGCATTTTTTTACGGCATAGAAGATTTATTCGTGAATGGCCTTTTCTGGCCTTATGATTTTTTCCGCTTTATGGAAAATTGGTGGACAGCCAATATTGTAAACTGGTTATTTATGATCATTGGAGCAGTTGCCATGGTATATTGGTTACTGCAGCTGAAAAAGTTCAATGATAATAATGAAGAGGACAAAACTATTACCTCTCATTCCTACCTATAGATCAAATCCAAGATCTTTTCGGTAGTACTTTCCTTCGAAGGTTATCTTCTCAACATTTCGATACGACTTTTGCAAGGCTTCCACATGGTCCTTTCCAAAAGACGTAACCGCTATAACCCTACCCCCATTGGTTACTATTTTACCCTCTTTCTTGGTTGTACCCGCATGGAATACGAGGGAATCATTGACCTCTTCTAACCCACGAATCTCAAATCCTTTTTTATAGGCTTCAGGATATCCTCCGGAGACCGTCATTACGGTTGCCGCACTTCGTTCATCTATTTCGAGATCTATGGTATTGAGTGTTTGATTTCCTACTGCCTCAAAAACGGTTAGCAGGTCGTTTTTAATTCTGGGTAGTACTACTTCTGTTTCAGGATCACCCAGGCGCACGTTGTATTCAATGACAAAAGGATCTTCACCAACTTTGATCAATCCGATAAATATGAATCCTTTGTACGGAATATTATCTTTTTGTAAACCCTGTACTGTAGGCACAATGATCCGTTCACTCACTTTTTTCATAAAGCCGGAATCCGCAAAAGGAACCGGGGAAATTGCCCCCATTCCGCCTGTGTTTAATCCGGTATCTCCTTCTCCTATTCTTTTGTAGTCTTTGGCAGTAGGGAGTACTTTGTAGTTTTTTCCATCTGTAAGGACAAAACAGCTCAATTCGATCCCGCTAAGAAACTCTTCTATCACTACCGTAGTACTTGCGGCACCAAATTTGGATTCCAAAAGCATCTTTGACAGTTCTGCACGCGCTTCTTCTATGTCTTGTAAGATAACCACTCCCTTCCCTGCGGCAAGTCCATCTGCCTTAAGAACGTATGGAGGATTAAGGGTTTCAAGAAATGAAAGTCCTTCTTTCAGGGTGTCTGCCGTAAAACTTTGATATGCCGCCGTTGGAATACCGTGGCGCATCATGAATTGCTTGGCAAAATCCTTGCTGCCT
>JAHEHU010000067.1 GCA_024639765.1 Eudoraea sp. | reverse complement strand
TTTCAAACAATAACGGTAAAACGCAATTTTAGCTTTGACAACTTACATCTAATATAGCTCTTAAGAGTGCTATCAACCTGAATTAACTCTAATCAAATGAGAATAATACCACTTTTATTGATTCTGGCATTTTTTTCTTTTCATCCTCCTGCAATCAGTCAAACATTAATTGATAATTACAGCCCTCCCAATAAACTCGGGGTGTTTATCGATGGCTGTGAACGGAGAGATGGAGGCTGTGATTTAGATTTTATTAGAACGGAAATTACGGCTGTTGACTTCTACAGGGATAATCAAAAGGCTGATGTCTTTCTGCTGATTAACGCAAACAGATCTGGTGGAGGTGGAAGACAATATCAACTGATTTTTATTGGTCAACAAAACATTCATGCGGGAAGAACAGACACGCTCTATGTGGCTAACAAACAGACTGACACCGACTTTGAAGTACGGGATAAACTAACCCGGTTTATCAAATTAGGTTTAGCTCCGTATGTTGCGAAAACCAAAGCTGGAGAGGAGATCGAAATCAATATGAAGACTGACTCTGGAATTCGGGAAGATTCAATACAGGAAAGCGTTGATCCCTGGAATTACTGGGTTTTTAATGTGGGGAGTGATGCTAACATTGAATTAGAGGAATTGAGCAGTGAAATCAATATTGGTGGAGACATCAATATTAACCGTATAACGGATGAATGGAAAATATCCCTATCCGGGAGATTAGATGAAAGGCTGAGAAGAACGATTCAAAAAGTACCAAGAGTTGATAACGATGGCAATCCGGTTCTTGACGGAGACGGAAACCAGATCATCGATGAAGTTGAGAATAATTTTGATGTATCAGAATTTGGATTTAGCCACCAGCTTGTGAAGTCTATTTCACCCCAATGGTCTTATGGATATGATATTGCAGGTCGTCAGAACACCCGACTTAATTATAAGTTTCAGACCAGCTTCAGACCAGCTGTAGAGTACAATTTTTTTCCGGAATCCGTGCAGAATTCCAGGTTTCTTAGAGTGAACTATGGGATTGAACTCAGGAATAATCGATATGTAGAAGAAACGATTAATGATGTTCTTGAAGAAACCAGGGTGCTCCATAGTATGAGAGCCAGCCTGGGACTAAATAAACGTTGGGGAAACCTAGAGGTGGGATATCGTCTGAGAAATTATCTAGATGATTTTAGCTTTTGGTCCACAGGTTTGAATATCAGAGCAGAAGTCCGTGTCACTGGGAATCTCTCTTTTTACGTTAGGGCAGAAGGCAACTACGTAAAGGACCAGATTTACCTGGCATCTGGAGACTTCACCGAACAGGATATTCTGAGCGGGATAGTAACCCTACCCTCAGCTTATAACATCGATACCAGGTTTGGATTTAATTATCGGTTTGGTTCTAATCTCAATAACTTCGTGAATCGAAGATTTTTTGGAAGGGCCAATTTTGTTGGGAACGATTAATATATCATTCTGTGTATTATAGGATTAAATTAACTGAAATCCTCATTCTAAATATGGATGATCTCGTCCTCTGTAAGTAACCCCTCATTTCTTAGCCGTAGAAAGACTTGTGCTACTGTAATCACGTCACTTTCACAATAATGAATAATCCGTTCCAGATATTTCTCTTCATAATAAACATCCCGTACCATACTCCCATCTATATCTTCCTTTGGAGAAGGAATCCCCAGAATATACGCCAGTAGGCGAAGAGAAGTATAATGCTTGTAGTCACCAAATTTCCAGAAATTCGTTTTTTAATATTTAAACGAATACAGGTTTCAGTGAAAGTGAATGCTAATGTGTGCTAATGGATAGGGTTATTGATTATAATGTGGTATACCGGGAGATATGGACTATACACAATGTTAGACACCTTGTTTTCTGTTACAGTTTTTCTTTAATAGCTTTTCTCCAAAAGAATATTCCAAAAACACCAGTTACGATAGCAAACATAATTCCATTTTCACCAAGCCAGTGTTCAGTTCCCTCAACCCTTGTTGTTAAGGGGGGCAATATTTTTTGAATATATACATTGCTAACGGCGTGAAACAGTACTGCTGGCCATAAACTCCTGGATTTAAAAGCGTAATAAGCCATTATAAATGACATGGAAATAATTACTGTGAAAAACGTTATAAATTCCAACAGTATATTATTGCTGTAATACACAAGCAAAGGCCAATGCCAGGCAGCCCATATAAAGCCGCTACATAAAGACACTCCTGTAAATGAAAGTACCTTTCTTAATTCATAGATAAAAAACCCTCTCCAGCCAATTTCTTCCCCTAAAGTGGTTGCCATTGCCCTGATAACCCCTATAGAGCCTAACAAGAGCACCCCTATAATTACGGCAACATAAGGACTCAATGCCCCTATTCCCATCAAACCAATTTCTTTTGCCCATTCTAAAATAGTCTCTTCATTAGCTTTGGTGCCAAGTCCGAAGATCCAGATAAGTCCATAGGTTATTATCGCATATATGGCAGGGACTACGTACGACAGTTGCGTATACTTATAATTTGCCCATTTCCAATTAAGACTGGAAATAGAGCGGCCCCTTATCTTTAGTGTAATGATCGCTGCAATAGCGGGACACCACATGATCGCCCCAACATAAATACGGGATGGATATAAATTCACAATGGCATAATGGAAAGGTGAAGTAAGTGCAAAAACAAGTCCGGTAAACAGGAATATTGTCTTCCAGGCCACTTTGCGCTCGGATACATTTTCTAACATTAAACAGGTATGGGTTAGTTAGCTATAGGAAGACGATGTAATGGACTTATTGTTTCATTGCACAGAACGGTCTTGTATATGAAAAGTAGGCGGTTTCAGAGTGATAAATTTATGGTTAAGCACTTAGGTTGCCTTGAGCCAAAAATGTTGAAATTACAGTTGTTTCGCCTATTTTTTATATACCTTGTTGTAGGTATTTAATTATTGATTAATCCAGTATTTTCGCAATTCTTTTTGAGAATTTGACAAACTTTTTACCATTTCAATTCTTTCTTTCTCCCAATTTAATATTAGTCCTACTTTTTCCAATTCCGCACTCAAAGGGATAGTATCATTACTCTTAATATATTTATCAAAGAACTCACGAAGCTCACCATATCCTGATATTCTCACAATCTCATCAAACAGTTCGTCATCTTTAAATGGCCTTTCAACTCCATATTCCTCTATTAAATCTTGAACCATTTCCTGTACACCATATTTACCCTCAGACAATTCTCTAAGTTTTATGTCTAGACATAGATTCAATAGAGGCCCTTTAAAATACACATTCATGTATTGATCTTGGTATTTTATTGGGTTCTTGCTTAGCTCAACAAATGGCAATTGATTATTATATTTTTTCATCTCAGTAACTTTACCTTCAATCACACCAATAAATTCATCGAGTGAAGACAATCCATGTTTTATAGGCATATGTATAGTGAAATACTCTGTCATTCCCTCATATAGCCAAAGGTGCTTAGAGTATTCTGGATTATTAAAATCATAATTAGCAATTATCTCTGAGTGCAAACCAATGGGCATGACAGTATGGAAAAACTCATGGCTTACTGTATGATAAATAGTATTTTTTATAAACTCCATGTCATTCGGTAAATACATTAACACAACTGTAGAAGTAGCATGTTCCAAGCCATCGCTAAAGCCAGACTCTTCTGGGTTCACATTATGGTAAAGCATAAAGGTATACTTATTCATAGGTAGTGTACCCCCTAAATAAGTCGTCTGATTTTCCAATAATGGTTTAATATATGCAGCTATATTTTTAGATATTTCAGCATTATCAGAGCTGTAGCAAGCAACTTCAATATCTATATTTGGCAAATGTATTTTTGCGGTATCAGCTGAGGAATAAAACAATGGATTGTCGACTAATCTCTTATAACTGTCAATTTGATATTGATCTATTGAATCAGAACGTAATAGTACAGGTAAACTTGTAGCTCCATAAAAAGAGGTCGGTTTCTTAACTGAAATATTGAAAGCTTCTTCTTTATGTCCTTTAAAATATCCAAAAACGGCAGGTGTGCTTATAATATACATGTCTTTATTAAAGGAGCTTTCTGCAGAACGATAGGGTCTTACATCATTAAAATCGAACTCCTCCCAGCCATCATCCACCTGGTAGGTAAGACGCTGCAACACATTGGTCCCTATAATCTTCCAGCTGTTTTCACTGTCGTGAATAACATTTAGCTCATTACCTTTAGCATCAAAAGCCTTTAAATTACTCACATACTTCCCGAAGTTTGTGGCGTCATAAATTCCGGGAATAATTTGGGGAAGATAAAAAGTAGTTGTGTCGGTAAGCGCTCCTTTATATTTTAAATCGACAGGTATTTTATCATCAATGGACTTTGTCAAATCTATTTCATAGGAATATCCTGCTTCTTTTGTTTTTGATTCACTAGTTCCTTTTTGATGGTTACAGCCTATAACGGTCAATAGACTAATAACAAAGATTATTTTTTTCATATTTAAGAAATCTTTTATGAGCGAGACTCCTCACTCAATTAATGTTACATCAAAAGGTAATTCTTGATTCTAATTACCTACAACAATTAAGTATAAATAATAACTATATTTATTATCGTATCAGATCGCATATTGGGATCCCTGATACCATTTTGTTTAAACATGTAAGATTTGGTCCTCGTCTAATCGCGGCTCATTTCTTAGCCTTAGAAGGATCTGTGCCACTGTAATCACGTCCCTTTCGCAGTAGAGAATAATACGATCTAAATCCTCTTTTTCATAATAAACATAACGTACCATACTCCCATCTATATCCTCCTTTGGAGAAGGAATCCCCAGAATATTAGCCATAAGTTTTAAAGAGGTGTAATGCTTAAAATCTCCAAACTTCCAGAAATATGATTTTTAATAGCTAATCATTATATCGAACAACTTCAAAGCTATATTCATCCCCTTCTTTTGGTCGGAACATCATCGGATGGGTGCTTTGACCTCCCTCCCCAAATTTGATCCAGGCCTGAGACGTTCCATTTAGATAAAATGAAACCGCAGCATGATCCCGCAGAGAGAGGGTGATTTCCCTTATTAAAGGGGATAGTTGCCTCATTTTTATTTGATCTGATTTCCAATTAGCAAGGGATTCCTGATTTCCCGTAATATATATCTGATCCTTTTCATCAAGGACCTTCAGGCGAATGGTAACTTCATATTCTTCATCGGAGATCCGGGACTGTAATTCAGGCCGGATCTCTTTATAGTAGGTCTGCATAGCAGAATAAACGCTCGGAATAAAGTTGCTGCCGTGATTTTCCTCCGGATGCTTCTCTATAGTTACCTGGAATTTTTTCGTATTCAGGGTGTCTTTCAGAAGCGCGTAGGCATTTTTATTGGCCTCGCCCCATCCCCAGGTTTCACCTTCATCCCCATGACTGATGTAGTAATACTTCTTATTTTGAAATTCTTCAGGGTTTAATTTTCGCAGGCCACGCACTAATCGCTGATCATCATAATCTACGTTAGGTGAAACAGCAATATAATTATCGAAAAGATCGGGTTCCTGCAGCAGGGCATACGTAATAAAAGAGGCTCCCAGGGAATGTCCAACTGCTGTTCTTCCGGGTAAAGTTGGATAATTAGATTCAATATAAGGAACCACTTCATTTTTAACATACTTCAGAAAGTTCTCGGCATTCCCTTTGGATTTAGGCCCCATATTTCGCTTGGTATCTGAGGGAAGGAAATCGTGATTCCGGGCATAGAAAAGTTCTTCAATATACGTAGCCTTTATACCCACGACTATACTGCCTTGTCCTGCCTCCTTAGAAAGCATTGAAAGTGAGGTAGTATAATCGAAAAACATTCTGTTTTGTGCATCGAAAACGTAAATAACGTTGTAGTAGTTATAAGCATTATCGCCAAAACCGAAAGGCGTATAAACCATGATCTCTCGGATTTGTCCCAGTTCCTCTGATTCTAAGGTGATTTCTTTGACTTTGGAATATTGAGCATGTGAAGATCCAAAAGATAATAACAAGACAAGAGTACTTAATACAATACTTTTCATTTAATGTTTAGTTGATTAGCGAAGATATGACGATTAAATGGAGGTTTTGTTACAGACTAACTCATTCAATTAGAAACTCCATCCCTGCTTGATAAGGAGCTGATCAAAAGTATGATTGGCTTAAAAAACCACAGGCTGGCAGTATCCCTTTAAACCTGAATGATTTGATTTTCGGTCAAAAGCTCTTCATTCCTAAGCCTTAGAAAAACCTGCGCCACGGTGACCACATCCCTTTCGCAATAATGAACGATACGTTCCAGATCGTTCTCTTCGTAATACACATCCCGGACCATACTGCCGACAATATCTTCCTTAGGGGATGGGATCCCCAGGATGTTAGCCATTAGTTTTAGGGAGGTGTAGTGCTTAAAATCCCCAAACTTCCAAAGATCCGATTTTTAATAGCTAAAAATAATTCTGTTTAAATGGAAGTTGATTTTAAGGGAAGGTTAAATGGAAAGGGTCGAACAGTCTTAAATCCGAATAAAATATGTTTTGGTCAATGTCTTTGTATAAGATTAGTTGTGTGATTTAAGTAACTAATTTGTCAAATACAAACCGAATAGCAAAATCTGTGATATTTTTCGTTAGGGGCTTAAAACAGTACTTAATTTTTATCGTTTTGGCAGTAGTTTTAATTTGTTGTACAGTTTAGTTAGTAGTTTGCTGGTCTGATATTCTAGTATAGTAGCCAGCCTCTGAACCTAATTTAAGTCTAAGAAATGTCGAATCTAGTTGAGTGATTTTATATTTAGAAGACCTGTATGCCCATTTACCATAATATTCAAGGTTTAGCCACACGAGGAAGTTTTCATCGTCATCTATTTCTAATGTCCACCTGCCAATAATATTATCATCAGAAACTATCTCCCGTTGCTGACTAAACTCATTGCTAAATGAAGGCTCACGCCAAATACCTGGCAACATTTTGTATGCTGTCTCAATATTATCAATGGGCTCGTCCAAAGAG
The DNA here is from genome assembly GCA_024639765.1 of Eudoraea sp. Taxonomy (GTDB): domain Bacteria; phylum Bacteroidota; class Bacteroidia; order Flavobacteriales; family Flavobacteriaceae; genus Muriicola. The sequence goes on along the minus strand of JAHEHU010000067.1, from coordinate 7,220 downwards.
TCATTAGCCTTTACTCTAAGGTGAGTCAAAGATTGTTGTTTTTGATGAGATAAACAACGTCCCCATAGACCATTTACCCAGACATCTTGTGCGCATAAATTCCTGCCCCATATATAACCTTTCAAAGAGTCGTTATATGCCACCTGAAACCATGGATACCCGTCTTTTATACTATCTGTAACATTAAGAAGTAGTAATGAAGTAGTGGGGTCAAGCACAGTAAGTACGGCTTCGTTAAAAGTTGGTCCCCTATAAACCGTCCCATCTATCATACCAACGGGAATTGGGTCACCTAAGCTATCAGTATGAAGAAATTTACTATAAATATATACACCTAAACATATGGTTCCGACTACCATAAAGACAGCTTTAAATCCAAAATGTTGTACTAAAGTGCCAAATACCCAGGAGATTAATGTTATAGCAGTTAAAAGCCCTCCTGCTAGTGCAATCAATGCACCAATAATCATAAAGATTAGTTCTAAAATTCCTGTTTCATCGCGAGCCGAACCCGATTGTAAAGTGCTATAATTCACTTCTGCAAGGGCGGCTCCTATACCGGTGATAATTAATCCGGTTATCACAAGTATTAAGGCAGTAGTATGACCAATATTTTTAAAATTCAATTTCATCAGATTTTTTAATTTGAGAATACTCCCAACAATAAGATATGGTTTATAAAAGCTAAGAAAGTACAACAAAGATCGGTATACTCAATACATGTAGAGACAAGGACCCTGCTTTTGCTAGAGTGATTCAGTGGTATTCTTTATGAAACAGACATCAAAAGCTTGTAGGAAGTATCATTCTAAATATGCATGATTTGGTCTTCAGGCAATACCTCGTCATTACGAAGCCGGAGAAAGACCTGTGCTACAGTGATCACATCCCTTTCGCAATAATGGATGATCCGTTCCAGATCCTTTTCTTCATAATACACCTGCCGTACCATGCTACCGTCTATATCTTCTTTAGGGGATGGGATCCCCAGGATGTTAGCCATAAGTTTTAAAGAGGTGTAATGCTTAAAGTCGCCAAATTTCCAAAGCTCCATGGTATCCAGGTGAGGCACCTCCCAGGGTTTTTTGCCAAACAGATTTAATTTACTGGGGACGGTTAATCCGAGGATGATCATCCTGCGAGCGATGTATGGAAAATCGAATTCTTTTCCATTGTGAGCACACAGCAGGTATTTGGGGTGTCTAAAATGTGTTTCTAAGAGGTTTTTGAACTGTTGCAGAATTGTTTTTTCTTCCCCATGAAATGAAGTCACGCGGAATTGTCGTTGACTGCCTTTAAAATGAAAATACCCGGCCGAAATACAAATGATCTTGCCAAATTCTGCCCAGATACCGGCATTTTCATAATATTCCTCAGCGGAAACATTTTCAGTTCTTTTATAATGGGATTTATGGTCCCATAATTCCTTTTTTGTTTCATCGAGTTGAGAATATGCCTCTTCTTCAGGAACTGTTTCAATGTCCAGGAAAAGTATGTGTTCCAGATCTATTTTATGAAGCATAATGGTATGTTGACAAGTCTATTGAAAAACTCTGAGGGAATAGTTTTATTAAAGATACTAAGAAATGTATTCTTCTTATTTCTTTATAGGGGTGTTGCAAAGAGCGTATTTAAGAGTGAATTAAAGTTTCGGTTTGCCATCTTAATTTGAGATTATGTATTTTTAAATAAAAACCTGCATGAAATATCTTCAATTGCTGGGCCTTTGCCTTAGTATCACCTTTTTTATATCCTGTTCCAAGGATGATTCACCGGGTACTGTTATTGAAATGACTAACATCCCTAATTTTAAGATGATAGGGGAAGATGCAGAGAATATACTTCAATATAATTACAGCGAAACCCGGGAAAACATATCTCAGATCAATCTTACACAGACCCTGGGTCTGGATCCATCGTATCTTACTTTAAGACAGGTAAATGAAGTGGTCTCTTTTTACAGTTTTAATTCGGGCAGCTTTTCTATTCTTCAACAAAACACTCTTAATGGACAAACTACAGTCTATCCGGACTTTTACACCGTATCAGAAGAGCGATCCATTACATGGGGCAGCAATTCTGAGAATCTTCTTTTCCTTGGATATTACAGCCCCAAAGGGACCAGGAATTATGGGATTAGGACGCTCGATCCTGCTGATGGAAGCTTTACGGATCTTGCTATCGAGTTAAATATTCAACAGGCATATCAACCCTTGTATTTCAGGGAAAGGCTACTAATGACCTATAGAGACGTATCAGGGGCCTATAAAATTGCCATCTTCAATACAGAAACCCGGACTGTCATAAGTACGTTAAGTTATGGCGAGGGTATTCCTACTGTTCTTATAGATGAGAATGGGAATATAGGAGTTATTGTTGGCAATGGTAATTCTAACTTTATGTATCAGGTGTTCGATATTGAAACCTTAATGCTGCAAAGGGAATCAATGTTTGTTCTGAATACGTTTTTGCCCCCCGGACCCTTTAAAGGGGCCATTTACGGGAATACCCTTTTTTATGCCAATTCGTTGGCACAACCATCCCCTGTATCTTCCGGGCCGGCGTATTTTAATTTTGAGGACAATAGTGATTTCGTAATTGATATTCTTGGTATAGTACAACAAGTAGAACTAGAGACCCAGTTTACCATTGCCTTAACTGCCATGAAATACATAAAAGAAGCTGAGGTATTTCTTATAGGATACGCCAATGCAAATGAATCTGGGAAGGTTGAGGGAGGAGTGCTTGTCATTTCTAAGACAGGGGGCCTGGTAGAGCGCATAGAAGTACCTTTTGTCCCTACTTATTTCATAAATGAGTAAAAAAGCAGCTAACAGACCAAAGAGTTGGTTTTTTGTCGGAGCTTTTTAAGCAGAATTGGTAAGCTTAAGGCTAAGCGAACATATTTATCGTCCAAAGGGAACAATAGTCAATATATCCGAAAGGATAAGTGAAGAACAAACCATTTGGTTTGTTAGTTTGGGAATAAGGAACCTTGTTTTGCCGGACTCTCATGGTTCAACAACCATTTTTTACGGTGTAATCCCCCCGCATAGCCCACCAGATCACCATTGCTTCCAACAACTCTATGACAAGGGATAATGATCCATAGTGGGTTTTTACCATTCGCCGCAGCAACCGCCCTGATGGCTTTTACATCCCCCAGTTTTTTAGACAAGTCCAGGTAGGAGATCTGTTGCCCGTAGCGAATTGTTCTTAATTCTTGCCAAACACGGCGTTGAAAATCTGTTCCTTGAGGATTTAGTTCCAGGTCGAATACCTTTCTTGTCCCATCAAAATACTCTTTTAGCTGATAGGCCGCATCTTCGAGAAGTTCAGGTATATCAGTAGTTTCAGCAGGTTTATGGTCTAGAATAGTAATTGATCTCAAGCCTTCGAGATCACCTTCTATTTTAGCCCATCCCAGAGGCGTTTCAATGACTGCTTCCTCCATCCTATTCAATAATACCCGATTTTTTAGCTCTTGCCTCCCATTTTTTGCGGGCCAGCACCTGAAGATCTTCATGATGATCCATTTCATCCATTATTTCCAGGCCTAAAAGGGTTTCAATGATGTCTTCCATGGTAACTATACCACTAATAGACCCATATTCATCCGATACTAAGGCGATATGCTCTTTTTGCGATATAAAAATTTCGAATAACTGTGGAATGGAGGTATTTCTGGTGGTCATCAGGATGTCTCTTCTTATGGAAGATAAGGGAGCATCCCCCTTCTCATTGATTATTTCCTCCAGTACTTTGTCTTTAAGCACAAAACCTGTAATAATATCTACTCGTTCCCCGTATAAAGGGATCCTGGAGAAACGCAGTTCAGGGTTCTCGGTAAAGAATTCTCTGATAGTCTGGTTTTCTGAAGCTATTTTCATGACCGCACGGGGGGTCATTACATCCTTGACCAAAACCTCATTGAAGCGTAGTAAATTTTTAATAACGGTAGACTCTGCTGGTTGAAAAACACCTTCTTCCTGTGCGATATCGGCCATAACCGTAAAATCTTCCCTGCTTAGCACACTACCATGCAGTGCTCTTTTACTAATGAGCCTTGTAAACAGTTGAAGTACCCATAACAAGCCTGTCCACTTTAGTATAAGAACCAATATATTCAGGGTCTTAGCGGTAAAATTTGCCAGTTGCTTCCAATAGGTAGCCCCCAGGGTCTTGGGAATGATCTCAGACGCCACAAGAATAAGCGCGGTCATAACGGCGGAAACCACGCCAACCATGAGCTCCTCCGTGAATTGAAATCCCAAAAATGTACCAGGGGTGGTCCCATAGGTTTCAACATAGGTTACCTTGGCCTGAACGCCTACCAAAATAGCACCAACCGTATGCGCAATGGTATTTAAGGTTAAGATCGCAATTAAAGGTTTGTCTATATCCTTCTTCAGGATCTCCAACTTAAATGCAAAGCGTTTGTTTTCCTTTTTTTTGAGGTTTATATAGGTGGGTGTTATACTAAGTAACACGGCTTCCCATATAGAACACAGAAAAGAAAAAAAGATGGAAACAAAAATGTAGAAAAATAGTAATCCCATAATGGCGCTTTCAATAGCGAAGGTAAGAATTATTAAAAAACAAATATGATTTGGTTCCTTACTCGTAAAAGGTGTAAAAGAGCTGGTGAAGTGAGGTACGTATATTTAGGTCATATAAATTTCGATGTGTTCTTGAAGGGTAAACCCGATTAGATAAAAATATAAATACCAATTGGTATTTAGGATCGGCCCATACAAAAGTACCCGTAAAACCACTATGGCCAAAGCTATCGGGACTAGCTGATGGTGCAGGATAGGCATCTTCCAAACTTCTGTTTGCATTGTCTAAAAGCGGTTTGTCAAAACCAAGACCCCTTCTGTTTTTATTTTCGGGATATTGAACAGTTGTAAATTCCCGTACCGTTTCTTCTTTCAATAAGCGTTGTCCATCCAGGGTACCATAATTTTGGTAGAATTGCATAAAACGGTACAGATCAAACGCGGTGCCAAAAAGACCAGCGTTTCCCGAAATACCTCCCAGCAGGGAGGCATTTTCATCGTGTACCCACCCTTGAACCAGCGTTCTTCTGTACCGGTTGTCATATTCTGTAGGGACTATGGTATTTGGAAAGTCCTTTTGCTTTGGCAAGTATCCCAGACTTGGTATTTCAAGAGGGAAAATAAATTCTTTTATGAGTTCATAGCGATAGGAATGTCCTGTGAGCTGTTCAATTATGGCCGGAAATAATAAAAAGGCCAAACCAGAATAGTTGTATTCCTTCAGGTCGTCTACTTTCGATCGACGGATCATTCTATTCATTTTACGTTGAAACCTATTGGCCACATATAGATCTTCATAGGCCTGTTTTTGAAATTTCATTTTTGGTCCATCACTGAGAAATCTGGATCTGGGTTCATTTTTTCTCAGAGCTTCATTCAAAAAGACAATGTAAGGGGTTAGACCCGCCTGATGGGCCAGGACCTGTCGCAGTGTAAGGTCCTTTTTGTCTTTGACACCTTGCCAGGATTTCCAATAGGTGCTGAAGGGAGCGTCCAGATCTATTTTTCCATCTTCATACAATTTCATGAGAAGGGGTAAGGGACCGAGTATTTTGGTAACAGAAGCCAGGTCATACAGATCATTTGTCTTAACCGGCTGCAGACTGTCATAGGTATGATAGCCGTAGGTTTTATGAAAAATAATATCCCCTTCTTTGGCCACAAGCAGCTGTGCTCCGGGGAAGGCCTCTTTTATTATACCGTTTGTTATAATTGAATCTACCTTAGATTGAAGCTCATTTTTAGAATGTGCTTTTGGCGTTTGAGCATATGTATATTTTATTATACCGAAAAGTATAATAATTAAGAATATGGCATTTCTAACAATCATGTAGTTCCTATTAAACAAGATGATCAGCCCATTAAAGCCACTGCTTCTTTTGCAAAATAACTTGCAATGATGTTAGCGCCCGCCCTTTTCATAGCGAGCAATTGTTCCATCATTACGGAATCATGATCTAACCATCCTCTTTCGGCCGCTGCTTTCAGCATGGCATATTCCCCTGAAACCTGATATACAGCTACAGGTACATCAACAGCATTTTTAACTTCCCTAACAATATCGAGATAACAGAGTCCGGGTTTTACCATTATAATATCGGCCCCCTCTTCCACATCCATTTCTGCCTCTTTAACAGCTTCAAATCTATTGGCAGGATCCATTTGGTAGGTTTGCTTGTCTTTTGGGGCATCACCGCTTGTTGAAGGGGCAGAGTCTAAGGCATCTCTGAAAGGGCCATAAAAAGCACTGGCATATTTTGCTCCATAACTCATAATACCGGTGGTGGTAAGTTCTTCATCTTCCAGGGCTTCCCGTATGATCTGTATCCTGCCATCCATCATATCGCTGGGAGCTACAAAATCTGCGCCGGCTTTGGCGTGGGAGATGCTCATTTCTGCCAAGATCTCGTTGGTGGCATCATTTAAAATAATACCATTGGCTACAATGCCATCATGGCCATAAGTAGAATACGGATCGAGGGCAACATCGGTCATAACCAACATATCCGGGCAGGCATCCTTTACTGTCTTAACCGCTCGTTGCATTAAACCATGTTCATTTAGAGCCTCAGACCCCGTATTGTCTTTTAAATTATCCGGAACTTTTACAAAAAGAAGTACGGCACATAAACCCATGTTCCAAAGTTCTTTTACTTCTTTCCCCAAATTATCAAGGCTTAACCTGAAATAATTGGGCATTGAGGGTATTTCGTCTTTTACACCATGACCTTCCACTACAAAGAGGGGAACCAAGAAATCACTGGGCGTTATGATGGTTTCACGAACTAGATGTCTTATAGAATTACTATTTCTAAGGATTCGGTTTCTTCTGAGTGGATACATGGCGTTTTATTTAATCTTAAAGTTAAGCGATTTGATCGGTTTCTACAGGAATATTTCCCCACTTAAATAGGGCACTGCCTTTCCGGAAATAAGAACCCTATCTCCCAGGTAGGTGCAGTGAATAGTGCCTCCTCTGGAAGATAACTGCCTGGCTATCAAGTCATTTTTTCCTAATCTTTTAGCCCAGTAGGGTGTAAGAGTGGTATGAGCCGAGCCCGTAACAGGGTCCTCACTGATCCCGCAGCGAGGCGCAAAGAAACGTGATACCATATCCACTGTATTTCCGGGAGCTGAAACAATGATGCCTCTTGCCTCTAC
>JAHEHU010000066.1 GCA_024639765.1 Eudoraea sp. | reverse complement strand
GCGGTAAACCCGCAGGTGGCCTTCCAGCCTGTAATGTGTCAGCATTGTAATCATGCTCCCTGTGAAACTGTATGTCCGGTTGCAGCTACTTCTCATAGCCGTCAAGGACAGAATCATATGGCCTATAACAGGTGTGTTGGAACAAGATATTGCGCCAACAACTGTCCTTATAAGGTGAGACGATTTAACTGGTTCTTGTATAATAATAATGATGAGTTTGATTTCCATATGAACAATGACCTTGGAAAAATGGTCATTAATCCGGATGTTACAGTAAGATCAAGAGGAGTTATTGAAAAATGTTCCCTTTGTATCCAAATGACACAAAAAACGATCCTGGATGCCAAACGCGATGGAAGAACTATAGAAGATGGTGAATTTCAGACGGCTTGCTCTAATGCGTGTAGTAATGGAGCAATTGTTTTTGGAGACATAAATGATGAAGGAAGTAAGGTAGCCGAATTGAAGAAAGAAGATAGGATGTACCATTTGTTAGAAGCTGTTGGCACTAAGCCCAATGTATTCTATCATGTGAAAGTACGTAATACCAACGAAGCTTAATCAAGAAATAAAGAACGTAACTATAACAGAAATCTATGGCGTCGCATTACGAAGCACCTATACGGAAACCCCTTGTTATTGGAGACAAAGACTACCATGACGTATCGGTAGACATTTCTGCTCCAATTGAAGGGAGAGCCAACAGGCAGTGGTGGATAGTATTTTCTATCGCCTTGGCTGCACTCCTTTGGGGAATTGGTGCTATAATTTATACGATCTCTACAGGTATTGGTACTTGGGGACTCAATAAAACGGTGAACTGGGCATGGGATATCACCAACTTTGTATGGTGGGTAGGTATTGGTCATGCCGGGACGCTGATCTCTGCGGTACTATTACTGTTCCGTCAGAAATGGAGAATGGCTATTAACCGCTCTGCGGAGGCAATGACCATATTTTCTGTGATCCAGGCAGGATTATTCCCTATCATTCACATGGGTAGACCATGGTTGGCCTATTGGGTGGTCCCAATTCCTAACCAGTTTGGATCTTTATGGGTAAACTTTAACTCCCCATTATTGTGGGACGTTTTTGCGATCTCAACATATCTTTCTGTTTCTCTCGTTTTCTGGTGGACAGGGCTATTGCCCGATTTTGCGATGATTCGGGACAGGGCTGTTAAGCCATTCCAGAAAAAGATATATGGTCTGGTGAGTTTTGGTTGGACGGGTAGGGCTAAGGATTGGCAGCGATTTGAGGAAGTATCCTTAGTATTGGCCGGTTTGGCAACGCCCCTTGTGCTTTCTGTACACACTATCGTATCCTTCGACTTTGCCACCTCGGTTATTCCCGGATGGCATACTACTATTTTCCCTCCATACTTTGTGGCAGGGGCTATCTTCTCTGGGTTTGCTATGGTGCAAACGTTGCTGATCATCATGCGAAAAGTTAGCAACCTGGAGGCGTACATTACTGTGCAGCATATAGAGTTGATGAACATAGTGATCATGGTTACGGGGTCTATTGTAGGCTGCGCTTATATTACTGAGTTGTTCATAGCATGGTACTCCGGAGTAGAATACGAACAATATGCATTCTTAAATAGGGCAACAGGACCATATTGGTGGGCCTATTTATTGATGATGAGTTGTAATGTGGTATCTCCACAGATCATGTGGTTTAAAAAGATCAGGACCAGTATTGTTATCTCGTTTATTATTTCGATTGTAGTAAACATTGGGATGTGGTTCGAACGATTTGTTATCATTGTGACCTCTTTGCATCGTGATTACTTGCCATCATCATGGACCATGTTCTCACCAACATACGTTGATATTGGAATTTTTATTGGTACTATTGGTTTCTTCTTTGTTCTCTTCTTATTATATGCAAGGACCTTCCCGGTAATTGCCCAGGCAGAAGTGAAATCTATATTGAAATCTTCTGGCTCCAAATTCAAAAAACTCAGAGATGCAGGTAAACCTTTGTACCAAATGCCAGTTGAGAAAGCAGGGGTAAAAGAAGTGAAGAAGACCACGGCACCGGCTGATAACCAGGATGGTAAGGTTTCGGACCTTCTATCAAAATTAGGCACTTTTGATCCTGCAAAAGAGAAAGCAGATGACCTCAAAAAGGTTAAAGGCATAGGACCAAAAATGGAAACGACCCTTAATCAAATAGGCATTTATACATTTGCTCAGGTTAGCAAAATGACCAATATAGAATATGATCTCTTGGATGAGATAACAGGCTCGTTCCCCGGTAGGGCACAAAGAGATGATTGGGCCGGACAGGCTAAAAAATTAAATAAGAATTCATAGATATGGCCTCTAAAGTTATACATGCATATTATAATGATGATGACATTCTGATGCAGGCTGTCAAGAAGGTAAAAGCTACCAAACATCATATTGAGGAAGTGTTTTGCCCGTTCCCGGTTCATGGCTTGGATAAGGCAATGGGGTTGGCGCCAACGAGGATAGCGATCACCTCTTTTATGTATGGTGTCCTAGGATTAATTGTGGCAATTGTCATGATGAATTATATCATGATAGAAGATTGGCCGCAGGATATTGGTGGTAAGCCCAGTTTTAGTTACATAGAGAATATGCCGGCCTTTGTACCGATTATGTTCGAAATGACAGTATTTTTCGCTGCCCACTTAATGGTAATAACCTTCTATTTACGCAGCAGGTTGTGGCCTTTCAAAAAAGCAGAGAATCCCGACCCACGTACTACTGATGATCATTTTGTAATGGAAATAGAAGTACATGGTGATGAGAAAACATTAATGGATTTGCTTAAGGCATCTGGGGCAGTTGAAATTAATAAGGTAGAAAAGTAGTTCAAGAATTATGAAGAGTATACTCAAAATAGCAATTTTATTTAGTGCCGTACTTGTGATGGTTTCTTGTGCGGATAAGAATAACAGGAACTATCAATACATGCCTAACATGTATTTTCCCGTGGGCTATGAAACCTATCAACAAGTAAATTTCTTACCCAGTGGTACTGAGGCAATGCAACCTGCCGAAAATACCATATCCAGAGGGTGGCTGCCATATGAGTTTGCAAATGATCTAGAAGGGAAGGATATGGCGAGATTGCAACTAAGTCCTCTGGATTCTTTAAATACAGAGGCTAATTTGGCCGTTGGCAAGGAATTATATGATATTTATTGCGCTATATGTCATGGAGCAAAAGGGGATGGCCAGGGAACTTTGGTAAAAAGAGAAAAGATATTAGGTGTACCAAGTTATGCGGATGCTGCCAGAAACATTTCTGTAGGATCTACCTATCACACTATTTATTATGGTCTTAACTCCATGGGATCTTATGCAGGACAGATCAATTATGAAGAAAGGTGGCAGGTGTCCGAGTACGTGATGAAACTGAAACAGGACCTAACTAAATAAGACTCAGACTTAAACTATGTATACGTTTTCTAACAGATTAAAAATTGGAGCTATTATCCTGATGGGTATTGGATTCTTAGGTATGGGGATTGGGTTTGTAACGGTCCCTGCTAGTCCAGATGAAGCCAAGGAAATGGTGGCTGCGCATGATGATGGTCATGGGGATACCCATGCCCAGGAAGGAGATCACCCCGCTGCAAGTGCAGATCACCCTGCAGCAGATGCAGATCATGCGGCGAGCGCAGAACACGATGCGGCTCACGACGAGCATGTATATCATCAATTAACAAATAGACCCTGGTCTGCGTTATATGTTGCTGCTTTCTTTTTCTTTATGATCGCCCTTGGGGTACTGGCCTTCTATGCCATACAAAGAGCCTCACAAGCAGGTTGGTCACCTCTCTTATTCAGAGTGATGGAAGGCATTACATCCTATTTGGTGCCTGGAGGCATCATCATAATTGTCATTTTTGTACTGTCCATTATGCATTTCAATCATATGTTTGTTTGGATGGATTCCGAGGTGGTGGCTGAGGATGCTTTATTACAGGGAAAAGCCGGGTATTTGAATCCAACTTTTTTCCTGATCAGGGCAGCTATCTTCCTTGGAGGATGGATCTTGTATCGAGAGGTTTCAAGAAGATTATCACTCGCCCAGGATGCATCTGATGACGATAGCAACTTTAAGAAAAATTTTAAATGGTCTGCAGGATTCCTGGTTTTTTACCTGGTCACAGAATCTATGATGTCTTGGGACTGGATCATGAGCGTAGATCCGCATTGGTTTAGCACCTTGTTTGGATGGTACGTGTTTGCAAGTATGATGGTATCCGGGATCACTGTTATCGCATTGATCACAATATATTTAAAATCGAAAGGATACCTTCCCGATGTCAATGACAGCCATATTCATGATTTGGCCAAGTTCATGTTTGGATTCAGTATTTTCTGGACGTACCTTTGGTTTAGCCAGTTTATGTTGATCTGGTATGCGAATATTCCTGAAGAGGTAACCTATTTTGTTACCAGAATAGAAGATTTTAATCTTCCGTTCTTTGGAATGGTCGCCATGAACTTTGTGTTTCCGGTATTGCTTTTAATGAACAGTGATTATAAAAGAATAAATTGGTTTGTGGTCATGACTGGGATCGTTATTCTTGCAGGACATTATTTGGACGTTTTCAATATGATAATGCCGGCAACAGTTGGTGATCAGTGGACCATTGGAATACCAGAATTAGGAGCGGTTTGTTTCTTTGCCGGACTTTTCATACTATGGGTATTCAGGGCCTTAACGAAGGCACCCCTGCAGCCAAAGAGAAATCCGTTTATAGAAGAAAGCAAACATTTTCACTATTAAAAATACAGTAACCTTTTAGTTTAGACAATGACTACATTACTTACTATACTTGTTTTGGTCCTAGTGGCAATTGCGATCTGGCAAATGACCAAGATCTTTGAATTGTCTCAGATCAAAGCAGATAATTCACAGGTAGCCAATGATAAGGATAACAAGTATAATGGTTATCTGATGTTCGCCTTTTTGATCTTTATTTACGCGATCACTATTTTTAGTTTTTGGAAATATTCGAAGTTCTTATTACCAGAAGCAGCATCCGAGCATGGCGGGGAATATGACAGTTTATTATTATGGTCTTTTGTGATCATTTTTATAGTGCAAACGATTACTCAGGCTCTCTTACATTATTTCAGTTATAAATACAAAGGGGAAAAAGGCAAAAAGGCTCTTTTCTATGCAGATAATGACCGACTAGAATTTATTTGGACCATTATTCCCGTAATTGTTTTGGCAGGATTGATCTTATGGGGGCTGTATACATGGACAAATATCATGGACATCAATGATGAAGATGATCCTCTGATCGTAGAATTGTACGCCCAACAATTCAACTGGACAGCCCGATACGGAGGTGGTGATAATGTCCTTGGAGGAGCCAATGTCCGTATGATCGATATAGATAGGGCCAATGTCCTTGGGCTAGATGAATCTGACCCTTATTCTAACGATGATGTGATTGTGAAAGAATTGCATTTACCTGTGGGGCGAAAGGTCAATTTTAAATTTCGTTCACAAGATGTTTTGCATTCTGCATACATGCCGCATTTTAGGGCACAAATGAACTGTGTTCCCGGGATGATCACGGAATTTTCCTTTACTCCTTCCATTACCACGGAAGAAATGCGCTTAAATCCTGATGTGGTAGATAAAGTAAAAAGAACCAATGCTATCAGGGCGGAGAAAGCGGCAAATGGAGACCCCAACTCAGATCCCTGGGAATTCGATTATATACTTTTATGCAACAAGATCTGTGGTAAATCTCATTATAATATGCAGATGAAGATCATTGTTGAAACAGAAGAAGAATACAACGCCTGGATAGAAAGTCAACAGACCTTTTCCCAGTTGATGGCATCCATGCAATAAATTAAGGCTATAAAAGAAAATTAATATAAAATTAAATTAGATTATGTCTGCTACAGCACATGCACACGTTGATGATCACGCACACGATCATGGACATCATCACAAAGAAACCTTTGTTACCAAATATATTTTTAGTCAGGATCACAAGATGATCTCTAAGCAGTATTTGATAACAGGATTGATCATGGGGATCATTGGGATTGCCATGTCTCTATTATTTAGATTACAACTGGCCTGGCCGGGAGAGTCCTTCCCGATCTTTGAAGCGTTACTCGGAAAATGGGCACCAGACGGTGTAATGGACGCCGATATGTACCTGGCCCTCGTAACCATACACGGAACCATTATGGTTTTCTTTGTTTTAACGGCCGGTTTGAGTGGTACCTTTAGTAACCTCCTTATTCCGTTGCAGATCGGTGCGCGCGATATGGCCTCCGGATTTCTGAACATGCTTTCATACTGGATGTTCTTTACTTCTAGTGTGGTCATGGTGATCTCGTTGTTTGTAGAAGCAGGCCCTGCGGCAGCCGGTTGGACAATTTACCCACCTTTAAGTGCCCTTCCTATGGCCCAACCAGGATCTGGTATGGGAATGACGCTTTGGCTGGTCTCAATGGCCATCTTTATTGCATCTTCATTATTAGGTTCCTTGAATTATATCGTAACCGTAATAAATCTTAGAACCAAAGGGATGTCAATGACAAGACTACCCCTAACAATTTGGGCCTTTTTTGTAACTGCAATTATTGGGGTAATTTCTTTCCCTGTGTTATTATCTGCGGCATTGCTTCTTATTATGGACAGGAGTTTTGGTACCTCATTTTTTCTTTCAGATATTTTCATTCAGGGCGAGGTGCTTCACTACCAGGGAGGTTCTCCGGTACTTTACGAACACTTGTTCTGGTTCCTGGGTCACCCCGAGGTATATATCGTTTTATTGCCAGCATTGGGGATCACATCAGAGGTGATGTCAACCAATGCCAGGAAACCTATTTTCGGATATAGAGCAATGGTCGCTTCTATCCTTGCGATCGCTTTCCTGTCTACTATTGTATGGGGGCACCATATGTTTATTTCAGGGATGAACCCTTTCCTTGGATCAGTATTTACATTTACAACACTATTGATAGCCATCCCATCTGCAGTGAAGGCCTTCAATTATATTACAACACTTTGGAAAGGGAATCTACAGCTAAATCCCGCTATGCTTTTTTCCATAGGCCTTGTTTCTACTTTTATAACAGGTGGTCTAACAGGGATCATATTAGGGGATAGCACCTTAGATATCAATGTACATGACACTTATTTTGTGGTAGCTCACTTTCATTTGGTAATGGGGATATCAGCACTCTACGGACTTTTCGCAGGAGTGTACCACTGGTTCCCTAAGATGTTTAAGCGGATGATGAATAAGAACCTTGGATATGTACATTTCTGGGTAACGGCTATTTGTGCCTATGGGGTGTTCTTCCCAATGCACTTTGTTGGGATGGCGGGAGTACCTAGAAGGTATTATCAGAATACAGCGTTCCCTATGTTCGATGAGCTCACAGATGTGAATATACTAATCACCGTATTTGCCTTAATTGCCGGAGCTGCTCAGTTAGTATTCCTTTACAATTTTGTACATAGTATCTTTTACGGCAAGCCTACTGTTCAAAACCCATGGAAATCGAATACGCTCGAATGGACAGCACCTATTGAGCATATCCACGGAAATTGGGAAGGAGAAATTCCGGAGGTACACCGTTGGGCGTACGATTACAGTAAGACCCTCCCTAATGGAGATTATGTCTTAAAAGATCAGGATTTTGTGCCTCAGGATGTACCCCTGCAAGAGGAAGAAGAGGAGTTACATCATTAAAAACACGAGTAAAAATTAATAGACCCATACTGTTATGTACTGTATGGGTCTTTTTTTATAATGAATTTCCATTTTCTTGTCCTTCAATAAATTATAATATCTTTAATCAAATAAATAGCTTAATACGCGAAGACTCATGAACATGAAGTTAAAACTGCTGCTCTTAATTCTTTTCTCTACTGCGATGACCTTACACGCCCAGCGCAAACCAAAGATCAAAGGAAATCGTATGGTCATTGAAGTGAAGGATGCCTTGCCTCCATTCACAAAATTAGAACTCCGGGATGATCTGGAGGTTACCCTTCGCAGATCCAATGAGGAGTCCTATTCTGTTGCTGCAGATGACAATCTAATAGATGTATTGAAATTCAGAGTGGAAGATAGTACCTTGGTCATTTCTTCATTTTACCAGATCACTTCCAAAAAAAAATTAGAGATAGAGATAGCCTATACCCAGCTAAGGTCCATCATGCTTAGTGACGGAAAACTTACTTCTATAGACAAGATCAGTTCTGAAGAATTACTAGTCACAACCTTGGGAACTTCCAGTATTGAACTGGGTGCCGATGTAGGTCTGGCCAAAATAGACATGCAAGACAATAGTTCCGGCACCTTTAATCTCACAGCAGATTCATTGTCAGTAATGCTTGTGAACAAAGCAGATGCCAGCATCTATTCAAATTCATTTAACAATGCCTTGGTAATGAAGAATGATGCACGTTTGCAAATAGAGGGCACTGCAGATACTTTTGAGATCAAATTAGATGGGAACGCCAACCTCAGGGCAGAAGATCTTGAGATCAGGAAAATGAACGCAACAATTATGTCTTCGTCAGATGCGCGGATTTTCGTAACAAATGCCTTATCCCTATATCAGTTGGGTACTTCTCGTTGTTATCTATATGGAGATGCAGCAATAGACTTAAAGCAATTCACAGATACTGCTGAATTGTTCAAGCGAAATAAATAATAAAAAAATCCCCTTTTCCATTGGAAAAGGAGATTTTATAATAACGTATTCCCTTATGATTGTAGGGATAAAGATGCTTTAGGTCCGGCTTCTACGATGTCTTTATTGACGTTTACCTCAAATTTTTTGAAATTGTCATTAAAGAGTTGGATCAGTTTTTTCTTCACTTCATCGTATTTGCCTTTATCTTCCCAAGTATTCTTAGGGATCAATACCTCGGCAGGAACTCCCGGGCAACTTTGAGGGATCTCAAAACCAAACTCCTCATCTTTGCTAAAGGCTACCTTATCAAATTCATTATGATGGATTGCATCTATCATGGCCCTGGTATACTTCAATTTAATCCTGGAACCAACTCCATGTGCACCACCTGTCCACCCGGTATTGACCAACCAGGCTGTAGCCTTGTGATCTTTGATCTTTTCGGCCAGCAGCTCTGCATATTTGTTAGGGTGCCACATCATGAAAGCCGCTCCAAAACAAGCGCTGAATGTTGCCTGTGGTTCTGTCACACCCATTTCTGTACCGGCTACTTTTGCCGTATACCCGGAAATAAAATGGTAGCTAGCTTGTTCCGGTGTTAGTTTACTTACCGGAGGTAAGACCCCAAAGGCATCACAGGTAAGGAAAATTATATTTTCCGGATGTCCCGCAACACACGGCATTTGAACATTATTTATAAACTGAATTGGGTATGAAGCTCTTGTGTTTTGTGTAATGGAGGTGTCTGTGTAATCTACGGTCCGAGAATCCTTATCATAGACTACGTTCTCCAGTACTGTGCCAAATCTGATCGCATTGAAAATATCCGGCTCATTTTCTGCTGATAGGTTAATGGCTTTTGCGTAACAACCTCCTTCAATATTGAAGGTTCCTTCATCTGTCCAGCAATGTTCATCATCACCTATGAGTTTGCGCTTAGGATCAGCACTTAAAGTGGTCTTTCCTGTACCCGATAATCCAAATAGGATGGTAACATCACCAGAATCACCCACATTAGCAGAACAGTGCATAGGAAGCACCCCTTCCAATGGCATTAAATAATTCATGATAGAGAAGATACCCTTCTTCATTTCGCCTGCATATTGGGTTCCCAGGATCACGACTTCTTTCTCCTCTAAATTTAAATCTACACTGGTCTTGGAGGTCATCTCTGAGGTGTATCTGTTTGCAGGGAATCCTCCACCGTTAAAGATCACATAATCTGGCTCACCAAATTTGGCCAACTCTTCAGGAGATGGCATGATCAGCATATTTTGCATAAACAGCGCATGGTACGCCCGGGTACAAATGATCCTAACTTTTAATCTGTATTTTGGGTCCCATCCTGCATAGGCATCCACAACATATAGCTGGGATCTGGTGTTGAGGTAATCCAGTGCACGTTCACGGTTCACCATATACGTGTGTTCATCCAGGCCAATATTAATATTACCCCAGTCAATATTTTTCTCAGAGTCTGGGTGTCTCACTGTTCTTTTATCTTTAGGGCTCCTGCCTGTTTTTTCCCCGGAATATACCATCAGGGCTCCTACATCAGAAATAGCCGTTCCTTTTTCCTGTTGTAACCCTAGTTCGTATAGCACAGGAACACTGCTATTCCTATAAACCTGTTTTACTTCTATTCCGTATTTGTGAAGATCAAATGTTGTCATGAATTTATTTTTATTATTTAATTACGCTTTTCTATGATACAAAGAAGGGAATTAAAAATCAATAAAAAGATGATTTTTATCATGAGCAATGTATAGAGAGCTACAAGTTCCGGATTAACTATTAAAGGTAATAATCGCTATCGTTTTTCACTATCTTTGATTGTATGAACGAACACCTGGATCCTACGGCAGAAAATTTTTCTCAGGAAGAGCTCGATATTGAAAGAGCATTGCGGCCCATTACCTTTGACGATTTTACCGGTCAGGAATCTGTATTGGAGAACCTGAAGATCTTTGTACAGGCCGCAAATATGCGTAATGAAGCCCTAGATCATACCCTGTTTCATGGTCCGCCCGGACTTGGCAAGACCACCCTGGCACATATATTGGCCAATGAACTTGGTGTTGGGATCAAGGTTACTTCGGGACCTGTACTAGATAAACCCGGAGACCTGGCAGGATTACTCACAAATTTGGAGGAACGAGATGTGCTTTTTATTGATGAGATACACCGCCTTAGCCCCATTGTAGAAGAGTATCTCTATTCTGCCATGGAAGATTATAAGATCGATATTATGATCGAAACCGGGCCTAATGCCAGATCGGTACAGATTAATTTACATCCCTTCACCTTAATAGGCGCTACAACCAGGTCTGGCTTGTTGACAGCCCCAATGAGGGCACGTTTCGGGATTCAGAGCAGACTACAATATTATAATACAGAGCTTTTGTCGACCATTGTGGAACGCAGCGCAGATATTCTTAAAGTACCCATCAGCAATGATGCTGCCATCGAAATTGCCGGTCGGAGTAGGGGAACCCCTAGAATTTGCAATGCATTACTTAGGCGGATACGAGATTTTGCACAGATCAAAGGCAATGGTAAGATCGATATGAATATCTCTAAATACGGCCTTAAAGCCCTTAACGTTGACACCCATGGCCTGGACGAAATGGACAATAAGATTTTAATGACCATCATTGATAAATTTAAAGGCGGACCGGTAGGGATCTCTACCCTGGCCACAGCAGTTTCTGAGAGTGCTGAGACAATTGAAGAGGTCTATGAACCCTTCCTTATTCAACAGGGCTTTATCATGAGAACGCCAAGGGGAAGAGAAGTTACAGAACTTGCGTACCAACATTTAGGGAGGATCAAAGGTGGCACCCAGCCAGGATTGTTTTAAATGCGAGATCTTAAAACCGTTTCCCAGCTAGAAGTATTTAGGAATAGAAAACGTATTCTGGCAAATCCCTTGCCTTTTCATTCAGAGAATTTTAAAAAACATGGTGATACCTTTCGTGTTAAGGTGGCACCCGGGAAGCCTATCGTTTTTACAAAGGATCCTGAGATCATTAAGCAAGTTCTGCAAAAGCAACAGAAAAAGTTTCAAAAGTCGCCTTTGCAAACTAAAGACCTGGCAAAATATATTGGACATGGCCTTTTAACTGCAGAGGGCAGTCATTGGCGTGCACAACGTCGTATGATCCAGCCTGCTTTTCACAAAAAGAAGCTGGCAGGTTTACT
This sequence comes from Eudoraea sp., assembly GCA_024639765.1. GTDB lineage: Bacteria > Bacteroidota > Bacteroidia > Flavobacteriales > Flavobacteriaceae > Muriicola. Next base: position 2,462 of record JAHEHU010000066.1, on the reverse strand, counting down.
GGGGACCATGCAACTGGCCATTAAAGAAGAATTGGAGCGGCTTGAAGCCAATAAGACCTTGGATGTCTTTCCGCTCATGGGTGATCTGGCATTTCAAGTAGTAGCCAGGGCCTTGTTCAGTCATTCAGACATCCGGGAAAGGATGAGCAAACTCCAATATATAACGGAGGCCAATCAGAAAATGCTGATCCGTGAAATGAGGCAGCCTTATTTGGTGTGGTGGTTTAAACTAAGCGGTCAGATAAAAAAGCATTTGAAGTATTCTGAAGACAGCCGAAAATTACTAAATGATATTATTGAAGAAAGAATAGGTCTTAAGCGAGAAAAGGATGACCTGCTAGACATGCTACTTAAGGCCACCTATGAGGATGGGACACACATGGCTAGAGAACAGCTTATTGATGAGGTGCTCATCTTGTTTACAGCCGGTCATGAAACTACCGCAAATGCACTTAGCTTTACTCTTTTTCTGCTCGCTACACATCCTGAAATTCAAGAAAAGGTCTATGAGGAAATAAAAGAACATGTACGTCCGGATATGGATATTATGGATTGGATCACCAAAGTACCACTTACCCAACAGTGTATAGAAGAAGCGATGAGGTTATATCCGCCGGTATATGTTATAGATAGAATGGCTAAAGAGGATGTTGATATAGCAGACTACCACTTCTCAAAAGGAACATTGCTTCTTATGTCTGTCTATGAATTACACAGGCATTCAGATTTTTGGAAAGACCCACAAACATTTATTCCTGAACGATTTGCCAAAGATCGTTTAAAGGAAATGGGGTCCTATTATTATCCTTTCGGAGCCGGACCACGCATGTGCATTGGCAACAGTTTTGCACTCTATGAAATGATCATGACCATGGTAGAAATACTATCTGCTTACAAGATCACCAGTCTGTCCCAAACGGTAGAATTGAACCCTCTTATTTCTTTGAAACCTAAAGAGGTTAAATTGAAATTTACAAATCGAAACTACGTTTGACATTACTAAGCCAACGTACGAAACAGATAAAAGAGGAGGCCAAAAGACTTGGTTTCCTTTCCTGCGGTATTTCTAAGGCAGATTTTCTGGAAGAAGAGGCTCCCCGCTTGGAAAAGTGGCTAAAAGACGGTATGCACGGGGAAATGCTCTATATGGAAAACCATTTTGACAAGAGACTGGATCCAAGGAAACTGGTTGATGATGCCAAATCTGTTATTTCATTGCTATTGAACTATTATCCCTCAAAACAACAGGCAGAGGGTACGTATAAGATCTCAAAATACGCTTATGGGAAAGACTACCACCAGGTGATCAAAACCAAATTAAGAGAACTTCAAGATTTTATTTCAGAAAAGATTGGGGAGGTGAACGGGCGGGCCTTTGTAGATTCTGCACCCGTTTTAGACAAGGCGTGGGCTGCCAAAAGTGGTTTAGGATGGATGGGGAAGCACAGCAACCTTTTAACACAACAAGTAGGTTCCTACTATTTTATTGCAGAGCTGATCGTAGACCTGGAATTGGAGTATGACCATGCTGTAACAGATCATTGCGGAAGTTGTACCGCTTGTATCGATGCCTGCCCAACTCAAGCCATTGTGCAACCCTATGTTGTAGATGGAAGCAGATGTATTTCCTACCTAACCATAGAATTAAAGAATGAGATCCCATCTTCTTTCCGAGGCCAAATGGATGATTGGATCTTTGGCTGCGATGTATGCCAGGATGTATGTCCCTGGAACCGTTTCTCAAAATCGCATCAAACACCGCTGTTCGATCCAAACAAGGAGTTGCTCTCCATGAGTAAAAAAGAGTGGGAAGAGATCACTGAGGATGTTTTTAAAAAGGTATTTAAAGGATCTGCCGTTAAACGCACAAAATATTCCGGATTAAAAAGAAATATTAATTTTCTTGAATAATTTCCCCTGAGACTAAATCGATTTCGTTCCTAAAATCTCGATTTAATATTATAGATTTTATACATAACATTCAGAAAACCCTATATTGGAAGGTTTTTATACCAGACCACCATTTAATTATATAAATTACCCACATTATGAGGATCATGAAACCGGAGTTAAGTTTTTGGCAGATCTTTAATATGAACGTTGGATTCTTAGGAATTCAATACAGTTTCGGATTACAACAAACTGCAATTAACCCCATATTTCTCTACTTAGGCGCGCCCGAAGAAATGCTGCCTATTTTAAATATAGCCGGGCCGGTCACCGGATTGGTGATTCAACCCATTATTGGTGCAATATCAGATAAAACCTGGTCACCTAAATGGGGCAGGCGGAAACCCTTCTTTTTGATTGGAGCAATAATTGGTAGTATATGTCTCTTTGCTTTCCCTACTAGTCCGGTATTATGGTTTGCCGTTGGTTTACTATGGATTTTAGATGTAGGAAACAATATGGCCATGGAACCTTACAGGGCTTTTGTTGGGGATAAGCTTCCAGAAAAGCAA
>JAHEHU010000065.1:6350-14518 GCA_024639765.1 Eudoraea sp. | reverse complement strand
GCAATCCCTTCTTTATGATTGTTATAGGTCCAGTTGGTATATGCTTCACGCGACCATCCTTTGCGCCTGAACAGGACACAGGACAGACTGGGAGGTCTCACCAGTTCCAGTTCTGGCCTTTTTTCTATAAGTTCTCCAGATAATTTAGCCAGTGAAATACCTCTTTCAACGGCCCATTTGTATTTATCTACGCCGTGGGTAGCCAATGAGAACCATAAAGGAAGTCCTCTTAATCTTCTGGTTAATTGTATTTGATAGTCTGCCGGATTAAAACCATGGGCGCCTTCATCTTTAAAGATTTCGAGATATGAACCTTCCTGGGAATGGGCTTCTTTTGCCATTTCCGGATTCTTATATAATACCGCACCGCAATCATAGGGCGAAAAGAGCCATTTATGCGGATCTATGGTAACACTATCTGCTTTTTCAATACCGTTGAAGTGATGCCTTACAGAATCAGCCACCAAAGCACCACCTCCATAGGCCGCATCCACATGATACCATAGGCCTTCGTCCTCACAAACTTGAGCAATGCCGGTTAAATCATCAATAATTCCGGCATTGGTGGTCCCTCCTGTAGCAACTACCGCAAATAATCGCGAACGTTGGGCGGCATCTAACGTATTTATCCTCGATTTTAGGGCCTCTCCGGTCATTTCTTCATTAGCGTCAACCAGAATCAATTCAGCATCCATAACCTGTGCCATTGCTTTGATAGAGGAATGCGCTCCAATAGATGTTATGATGAGTCCTTTTTTATTCTTGTTGGCGGCATCTTTTCTCCAATGCTCCCTGGCAGTTACCATAGCAGAAAGATTGGCAGCAGTACCACCACTGGTAAAAACCCCAAAGGCTCCTTCCGGCATCCCGGTTAGCGAGACCAGCCATTTCATCGCCTGGTTTTCAGCAAAGATCCCCCCTGCCCCTTCCATCCAGTACGCTCCATGTATGCTGGCAGCAGAAGTAACCAGATCGAACATTACGGCAGCCCTGGTAGGCGCAGCCGGTACAAAGGCAAGATGCCTGGGATGATCAATAGGAACTGTAGCTGGCAACAATATGTTTTTGAATAATTCAAACGCCCTTTCCCCGCCAATTCCTTCTCTTGTTATCGTCTCCCCTACCAATTTGTATAATTCCTCTTCCTTCTTTGGCTTTCCCAAGGTGGGCGAGATATTTGTTATACGGTTAATGGCATACTTCATGACATCTAATGTCATTTCAACTACTTCTATATCTATATTGTGCATGAAAAAACGTATCTAAAACAAAAGTACAAGGGACTTCACTAAGAACGTAAGAAAACTACGAATATCTTGCAATAACGAATTCGGAAACCAGGGGACGCAAAGAGCTCATTAAGGAAGGAATAAGATCATCACCTACCTCTAAGTAGAGTTCTGAAAAGTTGCGGTTGCGCTCCTGAAGTGATCTATTGGGGAAAAGTTCATTTTGAAGTTCAGTCATCCTCAGAACATGATCCTTTAACTTTCGTTTCTGTGCCTTTAGTAAGCGTTTTTCAAGAACATCGAGCCCTTTGAGCTGTTTTACTTCCTGTGCTTTCACAGCTCCAAGGAAAGATTTATCTGTTTGTTCTGCCAGATCATAAAGTGCTTTAAATTGCTCTTTTAAATGTGTTCTTTGCGGACTGAAATCTATATCAATATTAGAGATCTCTCTGATCTTCTTATTTATGAGTGGGTTTTGCTTCATAAAAAGATCATCCGCCTCCAAATTCATTTTATGCAATTTTTGTTGCTGTTTTTCGGAGATGATTAAAGCCGAATTTCTGAGCAACAACATGGGAAAAGGAACCTGCACGGCTTCAAAAGAAGAGCGTAATTCTAGCCAGTAAGCAAGTTCTCCGCCCCCTCCAATATAACACAGGTTAGGTAATATAACTTCCTGATACAAGGGCCTGCTGACAACATTTGGAGAAAAGCGTTCCGGAAAAGATTCTATTTCTGCTAACATTTGTTCTTTGGAGAACTGCATTTCGGTATTATTCACAAAATAATCCTCCCCTTTTTGTACGATGCGTTCCCGAATACCTTCCTTTAGATAGAAATAATTGATCTCCCTGGGATTTACCTGAATTGTATACCTGTCAGAGGTGGTTTGCAGTGCTGATATGGTCTCATTAACCTTTTTAAAAGCCGTATTCCGGAATACATCCTCTTTAATATGAGGAATTAAACAATGCTTTAATGCTTTATCATCTCCATCTATAATTACCAGCCCTTCAGCCCCGAATAGTTCATTCGCAAGATACCTGGTAGCAGCTGCAAGCGTTTTGTGATTAAGATACGCATTACGAAACAACTCCTTAAGTTTTGAAGCATGTGGTCCGGCCCCTACTTCCTGAGCAAATAACTCATAAACAGCTTCTAGGCCATCTGTGGATAAATGGCCAACAGCACCTGATGCATCTTTGTTCCATTGAATTTTCTTTCCCTTAAAATTGAAGTAATTAATCTCCTCAAAATCATGATCTTCGGTGGCCATCCAATAAACCGGTACAAAATTTTGTTCCGGATATTTCTTCTTTAGTTCTATAGTTAGATTGATGGTGCTAATTATCTTGTAAAGGAAATATAATGGCCCGGTAAACAAATTCAACTGATGCCCTGTTACAACCGTAAAAGTGTTGGGATCTTTAAACCTGGAAAGGTGGTTCTTGGTCTTTGGAGAGATATTTATTCCATCATATTGCTTTACAAGCGCAGATGCTAACACCTTTCTGGTTTTTTCTGAAAAACTATGCTGCTTCTCTGCAATCTGTGCTTTAAATGACGCAATGGCAGGATACCTGTGGTAAAAAGGTTTTAGCGAAGGTGCCTCTTCAAGGTAATCACAGATGATCTCCGAAAAATAACCTGTTTGTTTAAAAGGAATACCTTCTTGTTGCATACTGCTCTTCTATTGGCTTTCAAAGATACATTTCTGTGTCTTTTCATTTCCTAAAAATACGTTAAGTTGTACCAATTACAAATGAAGGTTTAGACCTACAGTATATGAAGTTACTTCATATCCCTTGGATTAGAGGTTCTTTTTTGTCGTTCAACCGTATCCCGGAAGTAAGTGCTTTTCAATTATAATCATTAGCTTTACAAGCTTTCTTTTATACCCGTGTTATATGAAAAAAATTTCAGGATTGCTTGCATTTCTTCTTCCACTTTTGATGTGGTCGCAATCTATTAAATCGCCCTCAGAATTTCTTGGTTACGAAATAGGTACACAATTTACCAGGCATCACGAAGTGGTGGATTATTACCAATATCTAGCAAGTGTCGCCTCAGATAGGGTTCAAGTAAAGGAATATGGTAAGACCAATGAACGAAGACCATTATTACTGGCCTATGTTTCCTCCATGGAGAACATAAAAAATCTGGAAACCATACGCACCGAACACTTAAAGAGCACGGAAGGAAGTAGTAATGCTTCCAAGGCCATTGTTTGGCTTAGCTATAACGTACATGGAAATGAAAGCGTAAGTACTGAGGCCTCAATGCAAACCATTTATGACCTACTGACCACGAAAAATGATTATCTCGAAAATACGGTGGTGATCATTGATCCTTGTATTAATCCGGATGGTAGGGACCGCTATGTGAATTGGTACAATCAGTTTAAAAATACTCCCAACCAGGTAAATCCGGATAGCAAAGAACATCATGAAGGTTGGTTAAGTGGACGGGCAAACCATTATATGTTCGATCTTAACCGGGATTGGGCATGGTTAACCCAGGTGGAGAGCCAGCAGCGCTTACAAATATACAACCAATGGTTACCGCATATTCATGTTGATTTTCATGAACAAGGGGTTAACAATCCCTATTTCTTTGCTCCTTCGGCAGAACCTTTTCACGAGGTGATAACTCCATTTCAGCGTTCATTTCAGGAGACCCTGGGAAGGAATCACGCAAAATACTTCGATGCCAATGGCTGGTTCTATTTTACCAAGGAGCGTTTTGACCTATTTTATCCAAGTTATGGAGATACCTATCCAACCTATAATGGCGCTATAGGAATGACCTATGAACAGGGGGGCAGCGGCCGTGCTGGTTTGGGAGTGATTACCAGTATAGGGGATACCCTTACGCTGAAGGACAGGCTAGATCATCATAAAACCACCGGACTGTCCACTATAGAAGTTGCTTCGAAAAATGCGGATGAACTCAATGAGGAATTCAAGAAATTCTATCAGCCAAAGAATTACAATTACAAAAGCTATGTGTTAAATGGTGATATGGACAAAAAGGAGTCACTTATCTCCTTATTAGATAAACATGGTATTGAATATGGTTGGGGTAAAAAGGGCGTTGTAAAGGGGTTCCATTATAACAAAGGCAGCAATGGGAGCATACAAACAAATGAAAATAGCCTGATAATTTCTACCAATCAGAAAAAAGGAACACTTGTCAAGGTGCTGTTTGAACCAGATGCTAAATTGAGTGACTCCCTTACCTATGATATTACTGCCTGGTCCCTACCTTATGCTTATGGTTTGGATGCCCTTGCATCCAATAGTTTGGTTACTTCCAGCTCTAAGGATAAAAAACAACTAATACCGGTGGTTTCTGAGAATAGCTACGCTTTTATAACCGATTGGAATAGTATGAAGGACGCGCGCTTCTTGGCAGATCTATTGCAAAATGAAATCCGGGTCCGTAGTGCCGAAAAACCTTTTACCTCAGACGGCAAAAAGCATGATAGAGGAAGTTTAATCATTACAGCCTCTGACAACAAGAATCACAAGGCGTTTAGCACTACATTAGGATCTTTAGCAAAAAAACATTCAAAAACACTTAGCCCAACAGCTACGGGATTTGTGGATGAAGGGAAAGATTTTGGCTCTGGTTATGTAAAAATGATAAAACCTGTTAAGGTAGGTGTACTTTCGGGCGATCCTACTTCTACGCTGCGTTTTGGAGAGATCTGGCATTTCTTTGAGCAGCAATTACATTATCCATTAACAGTTTTAGATGCATCCTATATTGAACGAACAGATCTAAGCGAATATGATGTTCTGATCTTACCAGATGGAAGGGGTTACCGCGGTTTTATGGACGATTCTATGTTGAAAAACATAAAAGAATGGGTTGCAGCCGGAGGTAGGCTTATAACCATGGGTAATGCCATTGCTGCCATTGATGGCAAAAAGGGTTTCAGCATAAAAGCTAGAGAACGCACAAAAGACAGCACGGACCTGGAGGTAGACCTTTATGAAAATGAACAACGTGAACGCATGAAACAAGCTATAACCGGGGCCATTTTTAAGACAAGGGTAGATCCTACTCATCCTTTAGCCTTCGGATATGGTGACAGCTATTTTTCATTAAAACTGGGCAATGATAGTTTTGAATATCTTGAAACCGGAACGGTAGCTTATATTGAAAACAATTTTAAACCTGTTGCAGGTTTTGCCGGAAGCGAAGCTCAAAAAACGATGGCAGCTAGCCTGGTCTTTGGAGTGGAGAAACACGGGCGTGGCCAGGTAGTGTACATGGTAGATAATCCCTTGTTTAGAGGCTTTTGGGAAAATGGCAAGCTCTTTTTTGTAAATGCGCTCTTTATGATCAACTAGATTCCTTGTTGTATTGTAGCATACTATTTGTAAGCTTAAGTATCTGCAGATGCCGCCCCATTTGGAAGCGGAGCCTTTCTATACCTTTATTTTAAAAAACAGGTATACCTCAATACAACATAAAGGCCATAAAGACAATGCCTACCAAAGTTACAGGCATTATAATGAGCATATAGGCAAATGAAATGAATCCGGCCTTAAAAAAAGCCCCCAACCAACTACTGTGATAAAAATTACGCAGGGCCAGTAAAAGATATATTAAATATGAAAAGGTAATAAGCACTTCTAACCACACAGGCAGATCAAACAGCAAATTGGCCAGCATAATAAGGCAGAAAGAAGTAAACAGAAAGGTGAAGAAATAAAAGCTGAATACCATATGATGTGCAAAGTTGCCTCTTTTCCAATAGAAGATCTTTAACAACATGGCAAACAGAGGCATTAAAAGGAACATGGCAATAGGGATGGTATCATATAAGGTATTTATAATACCCCCACCCCGTTGTGTGTAAAATTTCAACATCTGTTCGTAGAACTTCTTTTCAAATCCGTCGGCACCATCTTTCATTCCCATCGCCTTTAATCTCTCTTCTGTGGGGGCACCTGCAGCAATTAGAGAATCAAGGACTTTATTAAAATCAAAATTCAGCCCGGTGTTTATATTTTGCTTGTTTTTGGCTGTTTCCGAAAAAACTGAGTCTATAGCTTTCATATCCTCATCGGACATCCCAACCATTTTCTGATTTTTTTGCAAAAGATCTCTGGCCTTTTCAAGGTTAACAGAATCCTCTTCGGAAACCTTCAACGAATCAACGGTAATGTTTGAATCAAACCCCTTTTTTATGGCCTCAGACATTTGGTCATCTGCCTTTCGAATATTAAATGAAAAGAAGAAGAAGAACAATACAGAAATAAACAGGTAGAATTGGGCAGGGTGCAGATATTTTAGGCGTTTCCCATCTACAAATCGCCTTGCGAGGATTCCAGGTTTTAACATTAGTGGAATAAAACTTCTGAAAAAACGGGCATCTACCGAGAAATAGTCGCTAATAGTCTTACTAAAGAGAACTCCAAAAGTGAGATCATCTGCTGTTTCCTGGCCACATTTTGGACAATAGCTAAAGGAGGGGTCAAGAGGAGTTTCGCAATTCTTACATTTTTGGTTGGCGGCCATTAGTTTATTTTTAGTAAAATTAGAAAAAAGGAATGAATTAAGGGCTTATCAATTTTACGATAAGGTACTATCTTTCGCCTGAGTAGTTATTTTAATGCCTGGTAGTAGTTAGAAAAGAGACAATGCAAAAAATTTTAACATCGTTGGTAGGTCAATTCCAAGAAGCGGCGAATCACTCTGTTGCCTCCGGACAGAAAGCCTATATGCGCCATCAATTCGCCTTTTATGGAGTCAAAACACCTGTGAGAAGGCGTATCCAAAGAAAATTATTTAAAAAGGATGTGTTACCTCCCAAACAGCATCTGCACAAGCTCGTTATTTCTCTATGGAAACTACCGGAACGGGAAAATCAATACACCGCACAAGAATTGGCACGCAACTATCTAAAGAATATTGAAGAAGATGACATCTTACTTTATGAACATATGATCACACATAAATCTTGGTGGGATACGGTAGATTTCATTGCTGTGAATCTTGTTGGCGCATACTTTAGGTCTTTCCCTCATAAAATACATGACATTACTCATGCATGGATGGCCTCCGGGAACATTTGGTTACAACGTTCCACCTTACTCTTTCAATTAAAATACAAAGAGGATTTAAATACAGCGTTTCTGGCTAAAACCATAAATAAGTTATTGGGGTCGCAGGAATTCTTCATTAACAAGGCCATTGGTTGGGTGTTACGGGAATACAGCAAAACGAATAGGGACTGGGTAGTGCAATTTGTATCTAAAACCTCTTTGCATACGCTAAGTAAGCGTGAAGCACTTCGCCTGTTAAAATGACTGTCATAAACGACAATGACATACTGTATTTGAGAAGCGAAGTGAAGCTTTAAAAGTATTAGTTCGTGGATACCTTTTTTACCAATTTACCAACCGTCAGCCCCTGGAATATTATAGAGAATACCACAACTACGTAGGTGATCACTAAAAAAAGATCCCGATTCATAGCCTCGGTAAGACCCAAAGCCAAGGCAATAGAAATGGCACCCCGAAGTCCGCCCCATGTCATAATTACATTGGTCTTGGGAACAAAATCTAATTTCTTTTTAAAGAAAGATATGGGCATAATTAGTGAAATGTATCTGCATAAAAGTACAATGGGTATTGCCAGTAAACCTGCCAAAACATAGTTTAAGGAATAGGTTAGCACCAGTATCTCCATGCCCAACAAAACAAATAGTAGGGTATTGAGAAGAATGTCTATTAATTCCCAGAACTTATCCACATAAAGTACCGTATTTTCAGACATGGCACTGTCTCGCATTTTGTCATTTCCAATAAACAAGCCTGCTACTACCATGGCCAACGGAGCGGATACATGTAAATAATGTGCTATGACCGTTCCCGTCATAACGGTAGCCAGTGTAATGATCACCTCAATATCATAATCATCTAT
>JAHEHU010000065.1:0-6250 GCA_024639765.1 Eudoraea sp. | reverse complement strand
TCAATATAGCTTAAGCCAAATACGCACAGGGTGAAAAAGATAGTAATAACCATCAAACCTATGGTGTTAGGGAGCTTTAAAAAGCGGACATTGATATAACCAAACAGGGCAGAGAGAAATACCAGTATGGTTGTGATTGTGAAAAGGTCTAATTGCATCTATCAAATGTACAAGTCCTGTGCAAAATAGCAAAAAATGATTGAGTGCTACCATTATGAATGGGTTCTGCATTTTTTTCATGGTATACCCTTGGAGATACTTCATACACATTTCAAAATCTTAAAAACAATTGGGATTTGTACTTGAAAATTGTTCATAAAATCCCGACCTTCAAGTAATCATAATATGAATTCTTATGAAGCGTAAAAAATGGAACGCCAATGATGCCATAAGGTAAAAATCAACACCTATGAAAATAGCTAAGTCATTACTCGAATTACTAAAAAAAAGGGGTCAAAAGGAAAGCGTAGAAACACCAGAAGGTATGTGTCCCAACTGCTGGGGAACTCAGGAATACGGGGGTAAGTTTTACGAAGCATCCAAAAACTTCGACACAGATGTCAATACCCCTAATCCAAATATTGGATGGATCAAGGATTATGCCAATAAACATTTAGAAGGGATCGCTTTACATCCACATGTGGAAGGGCAGGTTTGTGAACATTGTAAAGTGGTTTATAAGGAAAAGAAATAGTGTGAAGGATATAGATTAGGATACCTCCTGATATCGTTTAGGTGAGGAAAAATATGTTTCATTTAAATAGAACATTGGCATGACCTTTATAGATTATTATAAAATCCTTGGTATCTCTAAAAATGCCACCAAAGATGACATCAAAAAAGCCTATCGTAAACTGGCACGAAAATTTCATCCCGATGTAAACCCCGGAGATAAGGAGGCTGAAAAGAAATTCAAGGAGATCAACGAAGCCAATGAAGTTCTGAGCAATCCTGAGAACAGGTCCAAATACGATGAGTATGGTAAGGACTGGCAGCATGCAGAAGCTTTCGAAAAGGCAAAACAACAACAACGTAGTAATCCCAGATATCAAACACGTTATGAAGGTAGTTCTGATGATTTTTCTGACTTTTTTAGTTCCATGTTTGGTGGTGGCCAAGGAAGAAGAGCCCGTGGCATGCAATATCGCGGTCAGGATTTTAATGCAGAACTAGAACTTAGTCTTCAGGATGTATACCGTACCCATAAGAGAACCCTCACCGTCAATGGAAAGAACATTCGCCTTACCATCCCTGCAGGTGTCCGTAACGGGCAGGTCATCAAAATAAAGAAACATGGGGCCGAAGGAATTAATGGCGGACCAAGAGGCGATCTTAACATCCGGTTCTCTATTGTAAATTCTACAAAATTCAGGAGAGATGAGAATAATCTCTACACAACCGTAGACCTCGATCTGTATACGGCACTTCTTGGGGGAGAGATCACTGTTGACACATTCGATGGAAAAGCTAAACTCAAGGTAAAGCCGGAAACGCCAAATGGTACTCAGGTAAAGCTCAAAGGAAAGGGATTTCCAGTCTATAAAAAAGAAGGGGACTATGGAGATCTTTACATCACCTACAACCTAAAGATACCTTCCGGGCTTAGTGCCAAGGAGAAACAACTATTTGAGGAACTCGCTAAATTACGATAGATATGAAAGAACAAGACCTTATACCCCTTGGTACGCTCTGTGAGCAATACCGGCTCGAACTTTCTTTCTTTGAAGAAATGGGTGAGATCGGATTGATAGAATTTACCCTCCACAAAGGCAATAAACACCTACGCCAGGATACACTCCACCAGGTTGAAAAGATCTTGCGAATCCATCGGGAATTACATGTAAATTTGGAAGGAGTTGATGTAGTCATGAATATTTTACAACGCCAGGAACAGTTAAGAGAAGAATTATTGAGGGTGCAGAACAGATTACGACGGTATGAAGATTGAAATTGATTAAGCACCATCCCGATACTTGGACAAGAGTAAATCACCTGATCCTATTTCATGACATATCTAATGTAAAAATTATAAATAATGGACCTGATCTTCCTTACCTCCTTCCATTCATCCATCACATTAATTTGTATAGTAGGACTGGCCGTGGTATTCTCGGGATTTTTGTTGAAGAAAATAAAACAGCCTACCCTTATTGCCTATATCCTTATTGGTATCCTGATAGGCCAACATGGTTTTGACCTCATTGGCGATGAGACCACAATGCGCTATATTGGGGAACTGGGGATAATATTACTGTTCTTTTTTATAGGAATGGAAATAGACCTTACTTCCTTCATAGGGAATTGGAAACTTGCGGTTTTTGGAACCCTGGGTCAATTCCTTTTGAGTATTGGCTCTGTATGGGCCATAGGAATCTTGTTTGACTGGAATTCAACGAGAATCATAGTCCTTGGATTTGTTATTGCACTTTCCAGTTCTGCCGTGATCTTTAAATTGCTCGAGGATAAACAACTACTGGATAAAAAAATAGGCCAAAATGTTTCCAGCATTCTCCTGGCCCAGGATATAGCTATTGCTCCTATTCTTATTATCATTTCAATTGTAGGAGGAGAGGATACGTCCTTTAATTCCGTCATTTTAAAGATCATAGGGGGTATACTGATCCTTTCGGCCATCATCTATATTTATACTAAGAAAGAAATTACCTGGCTGCCGTTTAGAAAGTCTATTCAAAAAGATCATGAGTTGCAGGTGTTCCTGGCACTGTTCTTTTGTTTTGCAGGGGCCATGATCGCTGGTCTGTTTGGCATTTCAGAGGCGCTGGGCGCCTTTGTAGGAGGATTAGTGATGCATGCAGGCAAGGCTACCAAGTGGATCCACGATGCCATTCATTCCTTCAGGATCCTTTTTGTCGCTATATTTTTTATAAGTATTGGGGCCCAGATCAATATTGAGTTTTTGCTCAGTAATCTTCTCCCGCTGGGTCTTGTACTTGTAGCCGTATATGTGCTAAATCAGTTTATAAATACCCTCATTTTAAAGACCTACCACAATTCGTGGAAAGATGCGATTTTTGGAGGAGCCATGTTGGCCCAAATAGGGGAATTAAGTTTTTTGATATGTATTACGGCCTTGAACCTGAATATTCTTACGCAATATGCCTATGATTTTACTATTTCCCTGATCTCCCTTACCATTTGTATAAGTCCTTTTTGGATCGTTATTACTGAAAAGGTAAGTGCCCGTGGCAAACCAAATGCTCATGAAGAAGGTTCCGTAGTCCATAAATAAAGGTATTAATATAACTGAACAAAGTATAATGCCTAATCATAATATCCATGAAAAAAGAAGAACATTATCTCATTAGAAGCGGTTGGCTGCGAGCTTCTATTTTAGGCGCAAATGACGGCATACTCTCAACCGCCAGTATTATTATTGGTGTGGCTGCCGCCTCCACAACACGCGAACCTATTGTTTTGGCCGGGGTGGCCGGACTCGTAGCGGGAGCACTCTCCATGGCAGCCGGAGAATACGTTTCTGTAAGCTCACAGACCGATATTGAATCTTCCGATATTGAACGAGAAAAAAAGGAACTGAAAGAAATGCCGGAGGCAGAACTAAAAGAACTTGCTCTCATCTATGAAGAACGGGGCCTTACAGCCGAACTTTCCCTGGAAGTAGCAAAGCAACTCACCCAGCATGATGCCTTAGGAGCCCATACCAGAGATGAATTGGGAATAAACCATATTACCAAGGCTAGACCAATGCAAGCCGCTTTTGCCTCTGGGGCTGCCTTTATTTTCGGAGGAACACTTCCCGTTCTGGTTGCCTTGTTTATTCCTGTTAAACCAATGATCTATTGGCAATATGTTTTAGCAACCCTCTTTTTAATCATCCTTGGGGCGGTCGCTGCTAAAGCTGGTGGTTCTAGTGTAAAAAAAGCAGTTTTGCGTATTTCCTTTTGGGGTACCGTTGCGATGGGGGTTACGGCATATATCGGACATTTGTTCGGTGTTTCGATGAGTTAAGAGACTCTGAGGTAAAATTTAGAAAATATCAATAAAAAAATTTGTAGCTTATTAGGGTCCATTTGTCGAATTGGCATTTTAGGCATTCAAAACAAACTGCATGACCATGGCTCGTTTCATTAAGAAAAAAAAACAGGAAATCGGTTTGTCTCCGGATGATCTTTTATTCCGTGGAAAACAAAAGATCAATGAGGTAGTGCTTCGCATTATTGATTTTGATGAAAACACCCTGGAAGAAGACGCTTTAAACATTGTTAGAGATGTACTGAAGTACAAGGAAAAAGATACCGTTACCTGGCTCAACGTAGATGGTTTGCATAACGCTGCTATTATGAAGGAAATAGCGGAAACCTTTGATCTTGATACGCTAGTTCTGGCCGAAGTGATGCATACCCAGGCCAGACCCAGAGTCTTAGAATATGACAATTGTATTTTGGTTACCATTAAGATGATGCAGCAAAATGAGGAAACAGGCCAGATCACTGTAGAAAATCTCAGTTTGATCTTAACGGAATCTGTCCTTATTTCTTTCCAGGAAAAGAGAGGTGATGTTTTTGAACCCGTACGGGAACGTATTCGTAAACAGAAAAAAAGAATACGGCATGGTGGAACGGATTATCTAGTGTTTGCCCTGCTCGATATTGTTATTGACAATTATCTGTATGTGCTAAGTGTACTTGGGGAGAAAATAGAAACCCTTGAGGATAACCTTCTCATAAACCCAAACGAGGTGGTGATCAATGAGATCAACAACTATAAGCGCGAATTGAATTTCCTCCGAAAAAGCATTAAACCGGCCAAGGAAATGATTTTCGTCCTGGCCAAACTAGACTCTGATTATATCAACGAGTCTACCTACGTACATTTCAAAGAGTTGGAAGATAATATTAGTCAGGCAAATGAAGTTTCGGACAGCTACAGGGAGATCCTGTCTGATCAGTTGAACATTTACCACACCACAATAAGCAGTAAATTAAATGATGTAATGAAATTCCTGACGGTCTTCTCGGTAATCTTTATTCCCCTCACCTTTATTGCCGGGATCTATGGTACAAATTTCGATTTCTTACCAGAATTGCATTATAAATACAGTTACTTTATTATGCTCGGGGTAATGATTATTGTAGCATTGGGCATGTTGTATTATTTTAAGCGAAATAAGTGGTTGTAGAGAATTGTAAATGTTACGGATATGAAGAGTGAAGACCCACCTATAATTGTAAGGGAAGATTTCGGTTGTGGTACAAATTTGCTATGGAATGCTCTAACCAATCATTCAGAGATGAAGAAATGGTATTTTGAGGCATTAGATGATTTTCAACCAGAGGTTGGATTTAAAACCGAATTTAAAGTACAATCAGAAAATAGACTTTTCACACACCAATGGGAAGTTTTAGAAGTGATCCCCGGGGAAAAAATTACGTATAGCTGGCGTTTCTCCGAATATTCGGGTGCCTCCACCTCCTGTTTTGAGGTTTTGGGGAACCAGGATTCCTCTAGCCTGCAATTAACCATCCTTGTACAGGAAGATTTTCCGGATGATATTCCAGAATTCAAGCGAGAGAGTTGTATTGGAGGATGGAATTATTTTATCCATGGAAATTTGAAGAAGCATTTAACAGCAATTTAGTCCTTGGCTTGTTTTAAACTACGCTTGCACTTTTATATCAACTGAGGACCAAATTTCAACACTTGGGTATTTTAATTAACTGTTTTTCAGTATTCCTGTGTACTCTTATCTTACAAAGCAAGTGTATTATGAAATTAGTCATTATAGGAGGTACAGGAAAAACAGGGAAAGAATTACTGAAGCAAGGCCTAGAAGCCGGACATTCTATTACCGCCCTGGTTCGAAATCCAAAAAAAGTTAGAATACATCATCCTAATTTAGAAATACAACAAGGGAACGTTTTAAATACGGCAGATCTCGAAGGTATTTTTGAGGGAAAAGACGCTGTACTCTCAGCCCTGGGACATAAACGTTTTCTTGGACCCACTAAAATCTTATCCACGGGTACTACAAACATATTGCAAGCCATGAAAACAGCTAAAGTTTCCCGATTTATTTGCATTACATCTATGGGAATCAATGATAACCGGTTTAGATTGGGGCTTTATTATACGCTTTTCGTAATCCCTTTTATTGTCTTTTTTTACTTTCGTGATAAGGCTTTACAAGAGCGATTGATTATGGAAAGTTCTGCAAGTTGGACCATAGTACGTCCTGGACAATTGACCAATGGAAAAAAAAGAACCAAATACC
>JAHEHU010000019.1 GCA_024639765.1 Eudoraea sp. | reverse complement strand
GGGAATGGTGAGCACTTGATCTGGATGAATCATATCAGGATTCTTCAAAATATCTGTATTGGCAGAAAAGATCTGCTTGTATTTCATGGGATCTCCGTAATAATGCTTAGCAATTTTACTTAAAGATTCACCACGTTGCACTATATGCCTGTGATAAACACTGTTATCCGCTACAGTGATATTCGCTTTGATATCAGCAGGATTTTCCCCGCCAACTTCTTTTATTCTATCCCATAAAATGTTCTTTTCATAAGGAGTTTTGGCTTCACCTTTAATTTTTAAAACACCGTTTTCCTCACTTACTTTACCATCTTTTATACCCAGTTTCTCTCCAAGAGATAACACACTTTGGTACTTGTCTTTAGCACTCATTTATACTTTATTATAAGGTTAATATTGTTGTCATAAAGATACGAAATCTACCAAGATATTGCTGCCACAGTTCTTATTTGTTGTGATTTTGCCTGTGGCAAGGTTTTTTAGGTTGTTAAAACAATAATTTAATTGTATTTTTGCACACCTTTTTGGCAAGTTTCTAAGAGATAAAAGGGAAAAGACAAAAAAAGAATAACAACTTCCATAGGCGTTGCCTTACTCCTAGAGGTTTATGGAATACAAAGTAAAATCAGCAATATGGCTGAAAAGAAAACAACAACAGAAGAGACTCAGGTAGCTGAGGTCGCTCAGGAACAAAAAGTAGAGGCTCCTAAACAAGATCCGAAAGAATTTTTAAAGAATTTTGATTGGGATAAGTATGAAGAGGGGATTGAGCGTGTAGACGAATCCAAATTAGAGGAATTCGAAAAATTAGTAGCCGAGAACTTTGTAGATACGGCAGATGAGGAAGTAGTTCAGGGAACTGTAACTCATATTACGGATCGCGAAGCAATCATTGACATCAATGCTAAATCTGAGGGGGTTATTTCCCTTAATGAATTTCGCTACAATCCCGGACTTAAGGTTGGGGACAAAGTAGAAGTATTGATCGATATCCGCGAGGATAAAAGCGGACAATTGGTCCTATCTCATAGAAAAGCACGTACCATTCAGGCATGGGACAGGGTTAATGCTGCTCATGATAAGGAGGAAGTAGTTACTGGATTTGTAAAATGCAGAACTAAAGGTGGTATGATCGTGGACGTATTTGGTATTGAAGCATTCCTTCCGGGATCACAGATAGACGTGAAACCAATTCGCGATTACGATCAGTATGTAGGGAAGACCATGGAATTCAAGGTTGTGAAGATCAACCACGAGTTCAAGAACGTGGTGGTTTCTCATAAAGCGCTCATAGAGGCTGACATTGAAGAGCAGAAAAAAGAGATCATAAGCCAGTTAGAAAAAGGACAGGTATTAGAAGGGGTAGTGAAAAATATTACTTCTTATGGTGTCTTTATAGATCTTGGTGGTGTAGATGGACTTATCCATATTACAGATCTTTCGTGGAGTAGAATCAACCATCCAAATGAGGTGGTAGAGCTAGACGAAAAACTAAATGTCGTGATCCTTGATTTCGATGATAATAAATCCAGAATTCAATTAGGACTTAAACAACTAGAGAAACATCCTTGGGATGCCTTAGGCGATGAGTTTAAGGTTGGAGATAAAGTGAAAGGGAAGGTTGTAGTAATTGCAGATTACGGTGCTTTCCTTGAAGTAGCTGAAGGAGTTGAAGGATTGATCCACGTTTCAGAAATGTCCTGGTCTACTCATTTAAGATCTGCGCAGGACTTTGTAAAGGTTGGTGATGAATTGGAAGCGGTTGTACTTACACTAGACCGTGAGGATAGAAAAATGTCTTTGGGTATCAAACAACTTACGCCAGATCCATGGACAGACATTACATCTAAATATCCTGTTGGATCTAAGCACAAAGGAATTGTAAGGAACTTTACCAACTTTGGTGTTTTTGTTGAACTGGAAGAAGGTATCGATGGGTTGATCTATATTTCAGACCTCTCATGGACCAAAAAGATCAAGCACCCATCAGAGTTCGTTGCAGTTGGTGACACTCTGGAAGTAGAGGTTCTTGAATTGGATGTAGAAGGACGCAAGTTAAGTTTAGGCCACAAGCAAACCACTGAAAACCCGTGGGATAAATACGAAAAGGAATTTGCCCTGGGTACTGAACACAAAGCGGCTATAACTGAGATCGTTGATAAAGGCGCTGTGATCGACTTCAATAAGGACATTACGGCCTTTGTTCCTCAAAGGCATATGGAGAAGGAAGATGGCAAAAAGTTGGCTAAGGGAGAAGAAGCCCTTTTCAAGATCATTGAGTTCAACAAAGAATTCAAAAGAGTTGTAGCCAGCCATACGGCAATCTTCAGAGCAGAAGAGCAACGTAATGTTAAAGCGGCGAAGAAAAAAGCTGCTGCTTCGGCTGAGGAGTCTAAACCAACACTGGGAGACGCCAATGAGCAACTACAAGCGCTAAAAGACAAAATGGAGGCTGGTAAAAAGAAGTAGGCTTTTTTAACGTTTTGCAATATATAAAGTGAAGCCCCGACCATTTGGTCGGGGCTTTTTTATTGATATACTACGATATCTATAGCGTATTGACATGGATGATATTTATAACGGATACTTTTTATTGAACAGAAATCCCTATTTTTGTTTTCAAATATGTTGGTAGCGCAAACCATGAGTCAAAAAGTACTTCTTTCCTCAAAAGAAATCCACATTATTTTACATCGCCTTGCTTGCCAACTTTTAGAGAACCATCTAGACTTTTCCAACACTGTTCTAATAGGAATACAGCCCAGAGGCAGTTTTCTGGCAAATCGTTTAGCGAAGATCCTTAAAGAAGAGTACAAGGTCAGGGAAATAAAATTGGGTCTTCTTGATATTACTTTTTTTCGTGATGATTTTAGAAGAAGTGATAAACCGCTGGAGGCGAGTACAACCAATATCGATTTTTTGGTTGAAGGAAAAAATGTGGTTTTAATAGATGATGTGTTATACACCGGGCGAAGCATTAGGGCCGCCTTAACAGCCATTCAATCGTTCGGAAGACCACAAGAAATAGAACTATTAACCCTTATAGACAGAAGGTTCAGCAGGCATTTGCCCATACAGCCAAATTACAGGGGCAGACAGGTAGATGCCATCAATGAAGAAAAGGTAAAAGTTATGTGGGAAGAAAATGAAGGAAAGGACGGGGTTTATTTAGTAAACAAATAAAAGAATGTCGGTACTGAGCGTAAAACACCTCTTGGGAATTAAATATCTGAATGAAAAGGATATCCAACTCATTTTCGAAACTGCCGATCAGTTCAAAGAAGTTATCAATAGGTCTATTAAGAAAGTTCCTTCTCTACGAGATATTACCATTGCAAATATTTTTTTTGAGAATAGTACGCGTACCAAATTAAGTTTTGAGCTGGCCGAAAAACGTTTATCTGCAGACGTTATCAATTTTTCCGCTTCTCAGTCTTCCGTTAAAAAGGGGGAAACACTGATAGATACTGTCAACAATATCCTTTCTATGAAAGTAGATATGGTGGTGATGAGGCACCCAAATCCTGGCGCAGGTATATTTCTTGCAAAGCATGTAAAGGCGGCCATCATAAATGCAGGGGATGGGGCCCATGAACATCCTACGCAAGCGTTGTTAGATTCATACTCTATCCGTGAGAAATTAGGTGATGTTGCCGGAAAGAAAGTAGTGATCGTAGGTGACATATTACATTCCAGGGTGGCTTTGTCTAACATCTTTGCCCTCAAACTCCAGGGGGCAGAGGTAAAAGTATGTGGTCCTAAAACATTGATCCCTAAATATATAGAGACACTTGGAGTAGGAGTTGAGCCTAATCTCCAAAAAGCACTGGAATGGTGCGATGTGGCTAATATGCTGCGAGTTCAGAACGAACGTATGGATATCAGTTATTTTCCATCAACAAGGGAGTACACACAACAATTTGGAATTAACAGGCATATTCTGGATAGCCTGCAGAAGGAGATCGTTATCATGCATCCCGGGCCTATCAACAGAGGTGTTGAAATAACCAGTGATGTTGCAGATTCCTCTCAATCCATCATACTTCATCAGGTAGAGAATGGGGTAGCCATACGGATGGCCGTTATTTATTTACTAGCATCACAGATAAAATAGTAGTCAATGATTTTCGAAAAGGAAGGCAATAGTACCATTGTTTATCAGGAGAACATCTCACTTCTTAAATTTTTAGAAAATTTAAACTCGGCCTACGAAAAGATCAGGAATGACCATATTATTGTAAATCTTTTCTCATTTTCCAGGCTCAGTACAGATGATGTCCTCGAATTTCTACAGCTATCCAATACCCACAGGAAGGCCAAAAAATCTTTTGTACTGGTAACCGATAAAGTATCGTATGAGGAAGTTCCTGATGAGATAAGCCTGGTTCCAACCATCCAGGAAGCATTAGATCTTATTGAGATGGAAGATATAGAAAGAGATCTGGAAATATAAGGTATGCCGTATTATTTTGCTCAAGTTAATATCGCCAGACCGAAATACAGTTTGGATGACCCTCGGATGGCCGATTTTGTGAATAATACAGCCAGAATTAATGCCGTTGCGGAAGAAAGTCCGGGTTTTGTATGGCGTTGGATAGAGGAGCCTGCGGATAAGATCTATGAGGTGTTTGGTGATGCTGCCTTAATTGTCAATATGTCCTTATGGGAATCCAGAGAGAGCTTACTTAACTTTACCTATCAAAGCGCACACGTTGAGATCTACAACAGACGAAAAGAATGGTTTTCTAAATTGAAAGATAATCACATGGTATGTTGGTACACAAAAGAGCCTGCTATCGGCCTAATGGAAGCCAAAATGAGATTAGATCATTTAAATACCAAAGGAGAATCTGCTTTTGCCTTTAGTTTTCGTTCAAATTTTACTGTTGGAGATGCCAAAGAATACTTTTAAGAATTGATCAGAAGCCTATGAAACTTCATATTTTGGGATGTTATGCGGCCACCCCTTCCCTGATGGGTAACCCTACTGCTCAAATACTGGAAATTAGAGATCATTTGTTCTTGATAGATTGTGGAGAAGGTACCCAAGTACAGCTAAGGAAGCACAAGATCAAGTTTTCCAGGATCAACCATATTTTTATCTCTCATCTTCACGGCGATCATTTTTTTGGGTTGCCCGGTCTAATTGCTACTTTCCAATTATTGGGACGCGAGAAAGAACTTCATATATACGGTCCTTCCGGATTAAAAGAAGTTCTTCTCATGCTCTTGAGAGTGGGGAATTCGTGGACTAGTTTTACCATTCACTTTCATGAGTTGACGGAAAAAGACCCTATTGTGATCTTTGAGGACACTAAGGTAACCGTTTCAACCATTCCGCTCTCTCACCGGGTCTATACCAACGGTTTTCTTTTTCGTGAAAAACCAAAGGAACGGGTCCTAAATACAGAAGCAGTAGCCACCTATAAAATTGACAAGGCGTATTTTAAGAATATCAAAAAAGGAAAGGATGTAATTCTCGAGAATGGAGAAGCCATCTCAAATACACTCTTGACATTAGATCCCCCTGCGCCTAAGAGTTATGCCTATTGCAGTGATACGGCCTACCATCCTCAGATTTCAGAATGGATAAAAGGAGTGGATGTGTTATATCACGAAGCTACGTTTTTAACTTCAGAAGCACATCTGGCGGCCAAAACAAAGCATTCCACAGCTGAAGAAGCTGCAAAGGTAGCAAAGGCGGCAGCGGTAAAACTTCTTATTTTAGGTCATTTTTCTATCAGGTATAAGAAGAAAGATGCATTCCTAAAGGAAGCAGTTCCTTATTTTTCTAATGTACAACTTGCAGAAGATGGTAAATTACTGACCTTCTAAGGATAAAAAGGAGACAGCAATTTCCCTTTTTGTTAAGTTTTCACCAACTTTGTTTTGCTAAGGCCAAGTTTAGAAACAGCATGAATAAAGACCTGGGAAATTATCGAAAATCATACGAGAAAAGCGCCTTGATGGAAGACGCTATTTCAGAAAATCCAATGGAACTTTTCCAGAAATGGTTTTATGAATTGGAGAAATTGGACACTGTAGATGAAAAGAATACCATGACCATTTCTACCATGGGATTGGATGGTTATCCAAAAGCGCGGATAGTCCTTTTAAAACGATTTACCCATGAAGGATTTATTTTTTACTCCAACTATGAAAGTGAGAAGGGTAAGGCCATAGAAAAAAATCCCAAGGTTTGTCTTTCCTTTTTTTGGCCGGCTATGGAACGGCAGGTTATTGTAAAAGGCAAGGCATCAAAGATAGCTGAGAATATGTCTGATGGATATTTTGAATCGAGACCCACGGGCAGTAAATTAGGGGCGATAGTCTCTAACCAGAGTGAAGTAATTCCCTCCAGGGAAATGCTGGAAGACAAGTTAAGAGAATTAGAGAAACAGTATGAAGACAAAGAAATACCCCGTCCTTCATATTGGGGAGGGTATTTAGTATCTCCTGAATCTCTCGAATTCTGGCAGGGTAGACCCAATAGATTGCATGACAGGATCCGTTACACACTGGCAAAAGATTATATGTGGAAGATAGAAAGGTTAGCTCCTTAATGTTAACTTGCCGCAGGAGATTTTTTAGGGGTGTAAAATAATGTTCCGTCTATTTTGTAAGTAAGTGCGTATGAAACATTTAATATTGGTGAGGCATGGAAAATCTTCCTGGGACTATGGGGTAGATGACAAGGATCGTCCATTAAAAGAAAAAGGTATACAGGATGCTCATAGAGTATCTCACTATTTTGGAAAAGATAAGGTTAAGATCCATGGGGTGTATTCTAGTCCCGCTATTAGAGCCCTGCATAGCTGTGTAATATTCTTAAGGAATCTCAAAATACCATATTCAGATTTTGCTCTTTCCAATGAGCTGTATGATTTTTCCGGGGAACATGTTATGGATTTTGTAAAAAATTTACCAGATACACAGCAGGTGGTTATGATCTTCGGTCATAACCATGCGTTCACTCAAATTGCAAATAGCTGGGGTGATACCTATCTAGATAATGTACCCACAACAGGATTGGTGCATCTCTCGTTTGAAGTTTCCCATTGGAGGGACGTTCAACAAGGAAAAACAGAAAAGGTGGTGATCCCCAAAGAATTAAGGAAATGATTAAAACAAAGAATCAGTATATAAATAGGGAGATCAGCTGGTTGAAGTTTAACGACCGAGTGTTGCAGGAAAGCGCTGACCAACGAGTTCCACTCATTGAAAGGCTCAGGTTTCTCGGTATATTCTCAAACAACCTTGATGAATTTTTCAAAGTGCGTTACGCTACCGTAAAACGTATCGCAGAGGCAGGTAAATCTGGTAAAAGTGTGTTGGGCGGAGAAGTTGCAAAGGACCTATTGGAAGAGATCACAAAAATAGTGATTGAACAACAGACGCGCAGTTTAGAGATCCATAAAGACATAGAAAAGGAGTTGGAAGAAGAAAATATCTTTCTGATCAATGAAGAAGAGGTTACGGAAGAACAGTCCAAATTCATAAAAACCTATTTTTTGGACAAGGTAAGTCCGCAGTTAATGACCATTATTTTGAACGACCTCGCGGAATTCCCCATGCTAAAGGACTCTGCCGCTTATTTAGCCATAAAAATGGTTATGAAAAGTGAAGATGGAAAAAGACCTGCAGATCTTACCAAAGAAAAAAGTTATGCCCTTATAGAAATTCCTAAAGGCATTGACAGATTTGTTGTGTTGCCCAGGGAAGGAGAAAAACACTATATCATTATTTTGGATGATCTTATCCGATTTTGTCTGGATAGTATTTTTTCCATGTTCGACTATTCCTCCATTTCTGCTCATATGATCAAAATTACCCGTGATGCCGAATTGGATATAGACAATGATCTCAGTAAAAGTTTCATAGAAAAGATATCTTCCAGTGTTGATAATCGAAAGATCAGTGACCCGGTTCGTTTTGTATACGACAAGAATATTGAAGAAGATACCCTGTCATTTCTCATAGAAAAGATGGGTATAACAGATACAGATAGTGTAATTCCGGGAGGGCGATATCACAATAGACGAGATTATATGAGTTTTCCGAGCCTGGGTAAGGAAACGCTGATGTATCAAAAAATAATACCCTTGCCTATCAAAGGTGTTGAGCCGGAAGGCAGCTTTTTGGGCCAAATAGCAGAGAAGGATTATTTACAGTATGCACCCTACCACAAATTCTCATATATCATTAGGTTTCTTCGTGAGGCGGCATTAGATCCTAAAGTGAAGACTATTAAGATCACTGTTTACCGCCTTGCCGATAATTCTCAGGTCATTTCATCCCTGATCAACGCAGCTAAGAATGGAAAACAGGTTACTGTGCAGATTGAATTGCGTGCCCGCTTCGACGAAACCGCTAATATTGGTTACGCTGAACAATTACAGGAAGAAGGCATAAAATTGATCTTCGGGGTCCCTGGCTTAAAGGTTCATAGTAAAACATGTCTCATAGAACGTGAAGAAAATGATAGGATAAACCGCTATGGGTTCATAAGTACAGGAAATTTTAATGAAGCCACGGGCAGGATTTACACAGATTATACTTTATTTACAACCAATGATAAGATCCTGAAGGAGTTGAATATGGTATTCGATTTCTTTGAAACGACCTACAAGATCAACAAATACAAACATCTTATCGTCTCGCCACATTATACCAGAAGCGCTTTTAAAAAGCTAATAGATCAGGAGATCGAGAATGTGAAACAGGGAAAAGAAGGGTATATCAAGATAAAAATGAACAGCTTAACCTCCTATAAAATGGTAGACAAGTTGTATGAGGCAAGTAGGGCAGGAGTAAAGATAAAGTTGGTAATTAGGGGTATATGTTGTTTGATCCCCGGAATAAAGGGGATGAGTGAAAATATTGAAGCAATCAGTATAGTAGACAAATTTCTGGAACATCCTCGTTTATTTATCTTTGCCAATGCAGGTGATCCAAAAGTCTATATTTCCTCGGCTGACTGGATGACCAGAAATATAGAAAACAGGGTGGAGGTAGGATGCCCAATTTACGATCAGGAAATCAAAAAGGAATTGATAGAAACCTTTGAGATCTCCTGGAACGACAATGTTAAAGCGCGCAGGTTCAACGAAGATCAGGATAATTGTTATGTAAGGAATAATAAGCCAAAGGTTCGTTCACAATTTGCAGTTTATGATTACTATCTCAATAGATTGAATACCAAAAAAAACGTTCTCATTCAACCACTCCTTGAAGAAGACAAATAAAGCACTTATCTGGTTAAATCTGGAATTCGAATCTCGCAGTTGTGAGTCTATCGGAGAAGAGCATTGTAAAAAAGTACCCGGAAATTTTATTAAGAATGTTGTAAGCGGTTTTTGTTCAAAATTGGCAGAACAACTGGTAAGTCCCAGTGTAACCTTACCCTGGATACTGTCTTTAATTGGCAGTGGATCCGGTATCTCCGGTATGCTCGTCCCCCTAAAAAACCTTGGAAGTTTGTTGCCACAATTGGCCGTTTCTGGTGCAATTAGGAAATTTCCGGTTCGGAAATATTTCTGGGGTATCCCTGCCTTTGTTCAAGCGTTCCTGGTTCTCATCATGGGTCTTGCTTTTGCGATGTTGGAAGGTATTCAGCTAGGAATAACCATCGTAGTTCTCCTTCTATTATTTAGCATAGCCAGTGGGGTTTCCTCAGTGGCCTTTAAGGATGTAATGGCCAAAACAATACCCAAGGGAAGTAGAGGGAGACTGCTTGCGTGGAGGGCCACAGGAGGCGGAATTCTCACCTTGCTTTTTGGATTAGCCCTTTACTTCTATGTAACATCCTGGGATACCATGTCTATTATCCTTCTGTTGGTAGGGGCTGCAGCTCTATTATGGATACTGGCGGGTTTGTTTTTTCTACTTATTAGTGAAGAACCAGGCGCTACAGAGGGAGGAAGAACGGCTCTTCAGGAATTCAAGTCCGGGATACATTTTCTTAAAGAAGATACTAATCTGCGATATTTTGTCTTAGCCAGAGCTTTTTTGATGGCAATTCCTCTGGCCCAACCCTTTTTCGTAATTATAGGAAAAGAAACTACCCAGGCCAGGATGACCGGGCTTGGCATTTTTGTTATTGCTTCAGGGATCGCTGCCATGGTTTCTAGTCCTTTTTGGGGCATGTTCGCCGACAGATCCTCCCGTAAATTAATGCTGTTAATAGCTGTATTTGGTATTGTAAATTGTGGACTGGTGATGGGGTTCATGTATCTGGATACCTCTCTTCAGACGATTTACTTATTTGCCCCTTTGATCCTTTTGAACATGATGGCACATGGTGGTGCGCGTTTAAGTAGAAAGACCTACATGACAGATTTTGCACCGGAAAAAGAACGTCCGTTGTACATAGCCCTTTCGAATACACTAATAGGCTGTTTCACACTCTTAACAGCAGGAATAGGTTTTATTGCACAGTGGTTCAATTATGAGGCACTACTGATCTTTTTTATGGGGATGTTAGCCTTAAGTATTTTCTGGATCTATAAATTAAAAGAAGTGTAGACCTTAGCCATGTATGTGTTCCTTGGTGCCTAATTCTCGCATAATAGCAGCCTCATACTCCAGTAGTGCAGTCCATTTGCTATCTACCTCATTCCTGTCACCATATTTCCTTGCA
This sequence comes from Eudoraea sp., assembly GCA_024639765.1. Taxonomy (GTDB): domain Bacteria; phylum Bacteroidota; class Bacteroidia; order Flavobacteriales; family Flavobacteriaceae; genus Muriicola. Next base: position 31,523 of record JAHEHU010000019.1, on the reverse strand, counting down.
AAGTTTAAGAACATGGTGTAATGACCGGCCTCACTAATCATAAGTGAATGATAAAATTTCGCCAGATCTTTGTCATTTAGTTCTTCAGATAGCAGTCGAAAACGTTCACAACTTCTGGCTTCGATAAGGGCCGCATACAAAAGTCGGTGGATCAATTGAGTGGTCCTGGAGCCTCCCTTAGGAAAGAATTTATGCAGGGCAATGGCATACTCGTCTTTTCGGTGTCTCCCCAATGTTTTTCCCCTGGCCAGGATCTTGTCGTGAACCATTTTAAAATGACCCATTTCTTCACGGGATAATGAGATCATTTCTTTAATTAGTTCAGGATATTCGGGAAAGCTAACAATAAACGAGATGGCAGTGCTTGCAGCTTTTTGTTCGCAATAGGCATGATCCGTAAGGATCTCATCAATGTTCATCTCAACGATGTTTACCCATCTGGGGTCTGTTGGAAGTTTAAGTCCGAGCATATATTCTATTTGATAATTAGAGATACGAGTCCAAAAATACCAAAATTCTGCCGGTACAAAAGAATCTTCGAAAAGCGTACTTTTCAAAAAGTTATCTTTATACTCTTCTTGGGAGTTTCTAGTACTATTATTAATAGAATGATGAAAGAATTTTTGCGATGGTTCGCTTTTGCCTGTATGATTTTATTTGCCCTGGCCTGTTTTGTTCAATGGAATGACCCCGATCCTATTATATGGATTATGGTGTATGCGATACCCAGTGTAGCATCGTTACTTTTCTTTCTTCACAGATTCAATTACCGTATTGGCGCTCTTTTGTTTATTTCCTACTGTGTTGGTGGAATCCTGGTTTGGCCAGCTACTTTCGAGGGAATTTTACTTGAAAAAGGAAATTTTGAGAATATAGAACGAGGTCGTGAGGCACTTGGTCTATTTATTATAGCCTTGGTGATGCTTGTATTTACATACCAGACATGGGCAGAAAAAAGATCAAAGATCTAGATCAAACGTTTTTCGTAACAGATCTATTGCCGGATTTTTTTCCCGTAGTTTTTCGTATTTCTCCTGTGGTGTAAAGGCATATTTTTTGATCGTCTCTTCATTTACGGAAATAGAAAGTAGCAGATAATGATTATTTAACGCCTTTTTTAAGAATGTCATAAGGTCCAACTGTTCACGTTCCACCTCTTTTTTCATGGTGTCATTAGGTAATTCAATGACAATGGTTGTTCCATCCTTAATTTTTGGGGTATCAGAACTTAGGTTACTGGCTAGGATTTTCTTTCCTTTTTCATCCAACAGTTTAACATAAGAATGCCAGTGTTTTAGTAATTCCGCCTCGGTGATAGGATCATCTGGAAGAGAGTCTTCATCGTAGGTAACCTCTATCTTATTTAGTTCGTGTTTCTTCTTTGCTTTGATGCTGGAGATAGAGAGTCCGGATACTCGGGTAGGTTGCTCCTTTATGTGGATCTTCCTGGCTGGTGCAGTGACGATAGTTGAAGTTTCTGATAATGTAACATCCTCAATATCAGTAGCCATCTTCAATTCGGTTTCCTCTAATGTTGGCTCCTTTTGCTGGTTAACGGCCGTTGCCACCACTTTTTCATCGGCAAGAGGTATTGGATCACTTATGTCCTCAACTATAGCATTTTTAACGGATGTGGTGACAGAATGATGAAAAAAGGAAGCAGGGATCAACTGCCCTAATGGAATGAGCCTTGTTGAGCTGTGGTCAGGATTTTTTTTTTCACCTTTGAATGTAAGGGAAGCCAGCTTCATAAGGGCCAGTTCTACTAATAAACGGGCATTTTTACTGCTTTTGTATTGCAGATCTACCTGATTTGCTATCTCAAGGGCATTTAATAGAAATTCCTGAGAGGTCTTTTTGGCCTGTTCCAGATATAATTTCTTAGCGTTGTCTCCAACTTCCAACAAGGCAATGGTTTCATGGTGTTGGCAAACCATTAAATCTCTGAAATGTGAGGCCAATCCAATGATAAAATGGTGACCTTCAAAACCAAGTGCCAGGGTCTTATTGAATAATAAGAGAAGGTTTGGAATATCATTCTTAAGGATAAGATCGGTTACTTGAAAATAGGTGTCGTAGTCTAAGACGTTCAGGTTTTCTGTAACTGCCTTACGTGTTAGCTCTTTTCCGGAAAAGCTAACCACCCTGTCAAAAATAGAAAGCGCATCGCGCAACGCACCATCTGCCTTCTGGGCAATGATGTGAAGTGCATCATCCTCGGCATTTATGCCCTGCTGTTCTGCGATATATTTGAGATAATTTGCTGCGTCTGAAACGGTAATGCGTTTAAAATCAAATATTTGACATCTCGAAAGTATGGTTGGGATAATTTTATGCTTTTCGGTGGTAGCCAGAATAAAAATAGCATGTTTGGGAGGCTCTTCAAGGGTCTTCAGAAAAGCGTTAAATGCCGACTGAGAAAGCATATGCACCTCATCAATGATATATACTTTGTATTTTCCTACCTGTGGAGGGATACGTACCTGATCAATCAGATTTCGTATATCATCTACAGAATTGTTAGACGCGGCATCTAGCTCAAAGATATTAAATGCAAAGTCCTCATCTTCCTTTTCAGTACCATCCCTATTGATCTGTTTCGCCAGTATTCTGGCACAAGTGGTCTTTCCAACGCCCCTTGGACCACAAAATAATAGGGCCTGAGCCAGGTGATTATTATCGATGGCATTTACCAGTGTATTGGTAATAGCTTCCTGCCCCACAACGTCTTTGAATGTTTGGGGTCTATACTTTCGGGCTGAGACTATAAAAGGTTCCACAAGTTCTAGATTAGGAATTTAAAGCTGACATACATACCATCCTTACAAATATAAAAATAGCGTTCATTTATGGACTTTCTTTTCACTGCTATTCCCTAATTTTTATCAACAATTCCTGTACCTTTGCAAGAAGCAGGTCACCTTATCGCTTCCCGTTTGATGCGGGAGGAGGAAAGTCCGGACACCAAAGTGCAACATAGCGGGTAACACCCGTCACCCGTTCCGATAACAATCGGGGTGGGGCGGACTAGTGCAACAGAAAGAATGTACAGGTTAAGCTGTAGTGAAATCATGTAAACTCTATGTGGTGAAACGCCATGTAAATCAGTGTTTGAGGGCGGCACGTCCAAGCTGAAGGGTAGGCGGATAGAGTCTTTGGGTAACCAAAGATCCAGATAAATGATAAGGATCCTTTTAAAGGCTACAGAATCCGGCTTATGATCTGCTTTTTTTATACCTCCTTCTGGTAGAAACTAAACAAACTACTCCCGTATTTTCTCACAGAAGTATGATGCGATAGGTGCGAAAGTTCCATTTGCTTGGAGTGTTCTATGATCAATGTTCCTGAGGGTGCAAGTAAATTTCGTTCATATACCAGCCTGTGGATCTTACAAAAATGTTCCAGGGGCATATCGTAAGGAGGATCCACAAAGATCAGATCATAGCTTTCAGTTGCCGATTCCAGAAACTTAAAAACATCCGTTTTCACTGCTTTGATATTAAAACCCCATTCTGCAGCTTTCTCACTAATGAATTTTATACATCCGGGATAACTATCTACGCTTGTAATATCTGTGCAACCTCTTGAAGCAAATTCAAAACTTATATTGCCCGTACCGGCAAAAAGGTCCAAAACGCGAATATCTTCGAAGTAAAACTGATTATTTAGAATGTTGAACAGCGCTTCTTTAGCCATGTCTGTTGTTGGCCTTACAGGTAAATTTTTTGGCGCACTGATACGCCTTCCTTTATGTGTACCAGATATGATTCTCATTTAGAGCGCGTTAATTGTCAGATAGTTGGCATTAAGAGCCGTTTCATCAGATATCAGAGCATCTGGTAAGTTGGGAAGGTAAATGGATAGATGATGTACATAATCCTGGCAAATGGAAAAAATAGGATCTCCTTCCTCAATGCTTCCGAAGAGCCTTAATTTGATTTCATTCGGATCCAGATGTAATTGTTCCAACGTAAAAAGCAGGTAATAGAGATAATCCTCTGGTGTCTTGTAGGTAAAATTATTATAGAACAACAACTTCTTATTCTGAAGAATAACAAGATCTAATTCATCGTCAGTCGCATAAGCATAACAAATTGTTTCTGAACCGGAAGCATTACGGCCCAGTAAGGATGCCACCAGAACGGTGCTGTGATGGTTAAATTCAAAGTCACCAAAGAGTTCGTAGATGAAATTATTGATGTTAATAAAAGGAACATAGACATTTACCATATCATATCCCGGGATCTCATCGTACTCCAGAAGATCATTGGCCAGGATCTTGGTATTGAACTTCAGATAATTAGCCAATTCATTTGGATCAAACAGTACCTTCGGTACCAGGCTGAACAAATTATTCCTGTGAACAATTACGACTTCAGAAAACTCGAAGTCCTTGATTTTTTGCCCTTTAATAAACCGCTTCAGTTCCTTTTGGGCTTCATAGGGGTTAAGTCTATTGTCAAAGCTGTGTTTTCCCGCTTTTACGATCTTTTTGCCAATGGTATCCAGAATACAAAAAGAAAGTCCATTCAGGCTAACCTGAATGGACAATTTATGATAATCTTCCAAAATTAGATCGTTCTTAGAATCTTTATTGGTCTCCTTTTTTGTCATAAATAGGGGGCCAGTTTCCGTTGGTGCTCACCTCTGTGAGTGATCCAACCTTGATCTCAGAACCATTTACTTCCTCAACACTTATCTGGGAGTTTTCCCTTGTCAGCAAATCTTTTGGCTGATCGTATAAGATGATGTCCTTCTTCACCTTGACTTCAAAAACAGGCGCTCTATAACCACTTTTTTCAATGATGTCTGCCTTCATTTCAAAAGTCTGATTATTCTGTGCATACGGCACATTCATCATACTTTTATAGCGCGTATCTCCTTTGAAAAGAGAATCTTTAATAGCTATGAAGCCGAGGGTATCCACTATGGTAACTTCTTGTAATAGATCAATACCATAGGTTTTGTCAAATTCCATGTAGGATGAATCCCTTCTCTGCGTAATGGTATATTTACCAGTATCTACAAAAGCGATCAAACTATTGAAGTCATTGGCAAATTTTCCATTTACTGTTTTGTAGGCTTCCTGAGAGTTCCGGATATCCTTAAGAACAGAAATTACCTTGTCAAAACGTTCTTGTTTTATTTTTTTAAATTCGATCGGACCAGTTACAGAACGATAAATTAGGTAACCTAAAACAATACAGGCGATCCAAAGTATTATTTGAAAGATGGTTTTCATTTGAACAAGTATTAATTAAATTTAGCGGTTCCAACAAATCTACAATTTTTTTTCAATCGTAAAAGTTTTTGACCCAAAAATCCTGTTTATCTTTGATAGCTCATGGATACTCCTACTGCTTCCACATTTTACCGTCTCTTAAAGGATAAATTTCCACACACACCTACTGAGAAACAGGATATTACCTTACAATTACTGGCAGAGTTTCTGCTAACTGGCAGCAGAGATCAGCTTTTTTTACTGAAGGGATTTGCCGGGACCGGGAAAACTACCATCATAGGGGATCTGGTCACAAATCTCTGGAAAACTTCTCTTAAAGCTGTTTTAATGGCACCTACCGGAAGAGCAGCAAAAGTAATGTCTAGTTATTCCAAGACTCAGGCTTTTACAATTCATAGAAAGATTTATTTTCCAAAAAAAGAACGGGGTGGTGGGATACGATTTGTACTCGCACCAAATAAGCATAGAAATACTGTCTTTATTGTAGATGAAGCTTCAATGATCCCGGATGCCCCTTCCGATTCTAAACTGTTTGAAAACGGCTCACTTCTAGATGATCTTATTCAATTTGTTTATTCGGGCCATCAATGTAAACTCATCCTAATTGGCGACACTGCACAACTGCCTCCTGTACGCTTATCACTGAGTCCGGCACTGGACGAACATCAACTGCAAACTCATTTTGGAAAGGAAGTAACCTTAATAGAATTAGACGAGGTGGTGAGACAGGCACAGGATTCAGGTATCCTTGTGAATGCAACTCAGCTAAGAGATCAGTTGCAAAGCGATCTCTTTGATAGTTTCCAATTCAGGCTGGAGTCTTTTACAGACATCGTTCGGTTAACGGATGGCTATGACATTCAGGAAGCGATTGAAGAAGCGTATTCAACGCAGGGAAAGGAAGAAAGCGCTTTGATAGTTCGGTCTAATAAACGAGCCAATTTGTATAATGACAATATCAGGAAACGTATCCTTTTTCTTGAAAACGATCTGTCTGTCGGCGATTTTTTAATGGTGGTGAAAAATAATTACTTCTGGCTGAAACCCCAATCGGAGGCTGGCTTTATTGCGAATGGCGATATTGTAGAAGTGCTGGAGATTTTTTCATTTAAAGAACTTTATGGTTTTAGATTTGCAGAAGTAAAGGTCAAAATGACAGACTACCCCAATCAAAAGCCCTTTGAAACAGTTCTATTGTTAGATACGCTTAAGGCAGAAACGCCTTCACTCTCCTATGAGGATGGCAACAAACTTTATCAGGAGGTATTAAAAGATTATGCCCGGGAAACTTCAAAATACAAGAAATTCCTCGCCGTGAAGAACAACACTTTCTTTAATGCCCTGCAGGTGAAATTTTCATATGCTATAACCTGCCATAAATCCCAGGGGGGACAATGGCATACCGTTTTTGTAGAGCAGCCGTATTTGCCCTCCGGACCGGATAAAGAATATTTTCGTTGGTTGTATACAGCCATCACCAGGGCCAGAGAAAAGTTATATTTAATCGGTTTTAAGGACGATTTTTTTCTTGATTGAGAATACGTTACTTTAGTGTTTAGATTGCTCTAGAATGACCTCAGAAACCATAATCAGCATTTTTTTAGGAATTGGATTAGCCGCCTCTGTTGGGTTTCGGGTGTTCTTACCCTTGTTTGTGCTAAGTGCTGCATCCTATTTTGGAATGTGGGATCTCAATGAACATTGGGAATGGATCGGAAGCCTATTTGCACTGATTACCCTGGGGGTAGCTACAGTGATTGAGGTCTTTGCCTATTTTATCCCATATGTTGATAATGTACTAGACAGCCTGGCCTTGCCTTTAGCGGCTTTGGCTGGTACGGCCGTTATGGTAGCGACCATTTCAGATCTTGACCCCGTCATTACATGGTCATTGGCGATCATTGCCGGAGGAGGGACTGCCACCGCCATTAAGGGAGCGTCCGCAACCGGGAGGGTGGCCTCCACAGTTAGCACTGCCGGTATTGGAAATCCCATCATCTCTTTTATAGAAACCACAACAGCACTTTTAGTTGCAGTAGTTTCCATAATTGCACCAATAATAGCTGCTATTCTTGTGATCATCCTATTGATCTTTATATTTTCCATTTATAGAAAATTGCGACCAAAACTTAAAAACTAATCTCATTACAGGAATTACCACTATGAATATAATCGCCATGATACCTGCCCGTTATGCCGCTTCCAGATTCCCTGGTAAATTGATGCAGGATCTGGCAGGAAAGCCGGTCATTATAAGAACCTATGAAGCCGCAATGGCCACAGGACTTTTTGATGCCGTTTACGTAGTGACAGACAGCACACTCATTTATGACACGATCATTGCCAATGGCGGTAAGGCCATTATGAGCATAGAGGAACATGAATGTGGAAGTGATAGAATTGCCGAAGCAGTTGCCAATATGGACATAGATATAGTGGTCAATATACAGGGTGACGAACCCTTTACGGATAAAGAAAGTTTGGCGAGCTTAATACAGGTGTTTAAAAAAGATAGCGCAAAGGAAGTAGATCTGGCATCCCTTATGACCAGAATAACGGACCTGGATGATATAGAAAGTCCCAATACAGTAAAAGTAATCGTAGACCAACAGAATTTTGCACTATACTTTTCAAGATCTGTGATTCCGTTTCCAAGAGCAACTGACAGAACACCAAGCTATTACAAGCATAAAGGGGTATATGCCTTTAGAAAGCAAGCAGTACTGGATTTCAGGCGTCTGCCCATGCTTCCGTTAGAAGCCTCTGAGAAGATTGAGGCCATTAGGTACCTGGAGTATGGAAAAAAAATTAAAATGGTAGAGACATTGGTCACCGGTATTGAGATTGATACTCCCGAAGACCTCGAAAAAGCAAAAGCTGCATGGAAGTAGATTTCAGTAACATAAAAGTGGTTGGCTTTGATGCAGATGATACCTTATGGGTAAATGAAACCTATTTTAGGGAAGCAGAAGAACAATTTGCTTCATTACTAGAAAAGTATGAGACCAAGAATAAGATAGATCAGGAGTTGTTTAGAACGGAGATCGGAAACCTGGACCTTTATGGATATGGTATTAAAAGTTTTACCTTATCCATGATAGAATCTGCCATGGATATTTCAAATCACCAGGTTTCACAAACAACCTTACAGGAAATTCTGAATCTTGGTAAAAAAATGATATCCCATCCTGTGGAATTATTAGACAATGTGGAAGAGGTATTGAAGAATTTATCGGATAAATATCGACTGATCGTACTTACTAAGGGCGATCTGCTAGATCAGGAACGAAAACTGGATCGCTCCGGACTATCTACCTATTTCCATCATGTGGAGGTACTTAGTGATAAAAAGGAATTGAATTATATGAATTTACTGGAGCACTTAGAAATTGAGGTTTCAGAGTTCCTAATGGTCGGGAATTCCTTAAAATCGGATGTCTTACCGATCCTTTCTATAGGAGCACAAGCCGTTCATATACCTTTTCATACTACCTGGGCGCATGAGGAAGTGTCACCCGATGAACATTCAAATAATCACCTAACCTTATCAGGGATAAAGGAACTATTAAAATATCTGTAAGACCCTTATGGACGAAAAGAAAGATTTAATTTTGAATATGCCGAAGAAAGGAGCCCATACCTATTATAGAAACTTTCCAATGGTACCCAGGGTGGTTTTTGGAAGTGGTTGTTTTGATCAATTGGGCGAGATTTTATTGCCAAAGCGAAAGAATTCAGAAGCCCCCATAATTTATTTGGTCGATGATGTTTTTGAAAACACTTCTTTGTTATCCAGAATTCCTGTGCTTTTTAATGACAAGATCGTTTTCATTTCTGCAGATGAAGAACCTAAAACTTTGCAGGTAGATACCCTGGTTTCCATGATCAATAATGAATTCCAGGAATTACCTTCCGGCATTGTGGGAATTGGAGGAGGGACCCTTCTAGATCTGTCAAAGGCAGTATCAATTATGTTAACCAATGTTGGTTCTGCTTCAAAATATCAAGGCTGGGATCTGGTGTCTAAACCAGCCATTTATCATGTTGGAATTCCAACAATAAGCGGAACAGGGGCAGAGGTTTCTCGGACCACGGTATTATCGGGACCAAATCGCAAATTGGGGATCAATTCTGATTTTACCACTTTTGATCAGGTATTGTTAGATCCCGATCTCACAAAGGGAGTACCAGAAGAACAATGGTTTTACACGGGGATGGACTGCTATATACATTGTATAGAATCATTGAATGGCACCTTTTTAAATGCTTTCAGCCAAAGTTATGGGGAGAAAGCATTGGACCTCTGCAAAGAGGTATTCCTGGGGTCACTTTCGCCATCGGAGTCACGAGATAAACTGATGATGGCCTCCTGGCATGGTGGCATGAGTATCGCGTATTCACAGGTTGGGGTAGCACATGCCCTTAGTTATGGCTTGTCTTACGTCTTGGGTGTTAGACATGGAATTGGTAATTGTCTTGTTTTCCAACATCTTGAAGAGTATTATCCTGAGGGCGTTGAATTATTTTATAAAATGATGGAGCGTCACCAAATTGTTTTACCTACCGGTATTTGTAGTGATCTTTCTGAAGAAGAAATGAATACAATGATCTCTGTTTCTATGAGCATGGAACCGCTTTGGGAAAATGCCCTGGGACCCGCATGGAAAACAAAGGTAAGCCGTGAAAAACTTAGAGAGATCTACCGTAAAATATAATCTTTTAAGTTAGCGAGCATCGTTTTTTTTCACGTTCTTACGAACTTCACAACGTATAATTTTAAATTAAAAAAGCACAGAAATCTTGTATGCGCGTCCTGAGTAAATTCATTTTTTTTAAGTTAATGAGATGGAAGCTGATTGGTCCGTTTCCGGAAGTGGAGAAATGTGTTGTGATCATTGTTCCCCATACCAGTTGGGTAGATTTCTTTATAGGGTTATTGTTAAGAAGCATTTTGAAACGGGAATTTAACTTTATTGGCAAGAAGAGTTTGTTCAACCCTCCTTTTGGTTGGTATTTTAGATGGATGGGGGGTACACCCATAGACCGAAGTAAAAACAGCGATACCGTAGTTAGTACTGCAAAGATATTTACCCAGCGCAAGGTTTTTAGGTTGGCCTTATCTCCGGAAGGAACGCGAAAGAAAGTTACCAAATGGAAAACCGGGTTTTACTACATAGCCAAAGAGGCCAAGGTGCCCATAGTGATGGTAGCATTCGACTATGGGAAGAAACAGGTGAAAATTTCTGATCCTGTATTCCCTACGGATGATAAGGAGAAAGACTTTGCACGGTATAAAGATTTCTTCAAAGGAGTGGTAGGGAAGATCCCAGAATACACTTAAGCTAGCTTCTCACGAAGTCAAAATGCAGTGTACACGGTTCCGCATCCCCATCATTATCAAAATCATATTCGCCGGAGCCAGTACCTCCGTTAATGGTAAAAGTTGTACCGTCCCAGGTATGGCCATAGGTGTCCCAATCTCCGGGTTCGTCATCCCATACGATGGCAAAGAAGTAGCTTCCTTCCCATTTTTCCCAGAACATTTCTCCACTTACTGTGTAGGGTGCCCGGTCTATCGGATCGAGGGTCAGGGTAAAACGGCCGTTAGATTGTACGGTCATCGCAACGGTACCTCCGTCTTCCACAACATCTACAGAAGTGGTATTTACACTAAATTGTGCTTGTGTGGCCTCCCAAGTACCTGCTAATTCACTGATGTTAAAATCACCATCCTTGGTGAGTTCACTTATCGGATCTTCTTCGCTGCAAGACAATGCACCAAACAAAATCAATAATGTGCCAAATAATAATGTTTTTACTGAAGTTCTCATGATTTCTTTGATTTAGAAGTTCACGAATGAACGAATTAGAAATTCTAATGATCAAAGGTAGCTCTGTACAAAAGCATGTGCAATGACCCTAATCATGTAAGGTGGTATATGAGGTTGAAATGCATTGCGATCCACAGAAGTAAAGTGGCATTATTTCGTTATGTATCGTATCTGTAATGGATTGGCAGGAAGTGTTTTAAATAAATTCATCTTTATAGCTTTTGTGAAGTGAGTGCCACTATCATATAAAAAGCTATCCCAAATAACGGCTGAAAATAGCATTTCAGGTTATCAGGGACAGCTACGTTTTAGTTTTAATAAAGATCAAAAAACGATACATTAGAAGTTGTCATCCTAAACTTTGACAAATGTAAGGGCTACGCAGGCCTCTTCATCTATTTCATCCATATCAAAGTCCCACTCGGCTACCGGAGTTCCTCCAACTATACTAAAGGTATTACCATTCAATGTGTCTCCGAAATACGTAGGATCATTTGGTTCATCATCATCGAACTGAATGGCGAAAAATTTCCCGTCTTCAAAATAAATTGTTCCTGATGCAGTTTCTTGGAATGTTTGTCCATCAATCATGATCATTGCGTTTAATGAAAATCTGCCATTGGATTGTATAACAAGCGTTGCAGAACCACCTGCGGCTATAGCTTCAAAACTACTGGGATTTGGAGGATTACCCGTTCCACAAAATGTTAAGGTGTACTCAGTAGCTTCCCAGGTTCCCTGTAATTCACTAATACAATAATTAGGACCACAATCAGATTTAGTTTCAGGGTCATCAGAAGAACAGGAAAAGAGTAAAAGGGCAAAGAAGGGCGCGAATAGAAATAATTTACTTAGTGCTTTCATGACTTTAGGTTTTAGATCATAGGATTTAAATGAAAATTCATATACAAACAACCTAAGCATCTAAGGTCAATTACACAATGATCTCAATCAGTTGATAGTATTAAGGCATACGTAGAAGAATGCCATAAACCTAAACCTTCAGTGTATAAGCCAATATTCAAAGCTTTCTTAAGAGTAAGCTAGCTATTATTATAAATAGGCAGGAGAAATATAAAATTCTATTTTGGCACGTTGACTAGGATATCTTATTCCTTCATGGTGTGATATACGTTTTGTACATCATCATCCTCTTCAATCTTTTCAAGAAGTTTTTCCACATCTTCGGCTTCTTCGGCGCTTAGCTCCTTGGTGACCTGCGGAATACGCTCAAACCCAGACGATAAAATTTCTATTTCTCTGGATTCCAGTTCTTTTTGAATGGCCCCAAAACTTTCAAAAGGAGCATAAATCATAATTCCATCCTCGTCCTCAAAGACCTCTTCTGCACCGAAATCAATAAAGTCGAGTTCCAATTCTTCGGGATCTATACCTTCGGTAGGTATTCTGAAATTACACGTATGATCGAACATAAATTCTACGGATCCGGAAGTGCCGAGGCTCCCGTTACACTTGTTGAAGTAACTCCTTATATTGGCCACTGTGCGCGTATTGTTGTCGGTTGCAGTTTCTATAAGGACAGCAATTCCATGGGGTGCATACCCTTCAAATAACACTTCTTTGTATTCACCCTGGGATTTGTCCGAGGCTCTTTTTATGGCCCGTTCAATATTATCCTTGGGCATATTCACGGATTTCGCATTTTGGATCACTGCTCGCAGCCGTGAATTGGCATCAGGATCTGGACCTCCTTCCTTTACTGCCATCACAATATCTTTGCCTATACGTGTAAAGGCCTTGGACATGGCAGACCAACGCTTCATTTTTCGCGCTTTCCGAAATTCAAATGCTCTTCCCATATACTAATTTCCTGAGTAAATACAGGCAAATTTAGCAAATTTTGAAAGCCCTACAAGGCGGTATAATTCAAAACGATGCTTACTCGCTTTCAATGATCTTTTCAATGCTGCGAGCCAAGATAAAGTCTTTCTCAGTTACGCCATTGGCGTCATGGGTGCTTAAACGGATGTTCAAGGAGTTGTAGACATTACTCCATTCCGGGTGATGGTTTTGAGCCTCACACTCAAAGGCAATACGGGTCATTACGGTAAAAGCCTCCTTGAAATTCTTAAACTCAAAGGATGTTTCAATTCCATTATTGACATATTCCCACCCTTCAAGGGATGACATTTGTTCTTCAATCTTTTCCGGTGTAAGTTTTTCCATGGCGTTTATATTTTTTGATGATTTTCTGCTTGAGCTTAATGGTTTCCTTCAAACCCGTGAGCAATATTCGCGTGAATAATAAAGATACAAGGAAAAAAAGTTATATCGGAAGACTAACAGCGTAACTACCTAACCCAATACATGATGGTCTATAATTTCCTGATAGCTCGATTGCAAGTTCTTTGGCAGGAGACGATCTTTTGGCAGCACTGCTAAAAATCTTTCTTCATTGGTGGTAAATACCCTTTTGTATATCGGATTAAAACTTCCAACCCTGTCTACCACCTCCCTTATAAAATCTTCATGATGCACAAGGTCCGTACTTCCCAGGTGATAAATCCCAAACTTGTTTCTGTTGATTAGGTAATGGATCTGCTGCGTTAATTTGTCTTCATTGGTGACGTTGATAATGAGATTTGGAAAGACCTCAATGGCCTCGTTATTCCAAATTGCCTGTTTCATCTCTTTGATCCTCGGAGACGTATTTCCAAAGACCATAGGTATCCTTAAAATTGCTGCTTTTTTCTTTGGAAGACGAAGCAGCATATTCTCAATTTTAATTTTTAATCGGCCATAAATACTTTCCGAGAGCGTCTTGTCATATTCATAGGAAGGAAATTTACTATATGCATCAAAAACGTTGGCAGAGGACAGGAATAATATCTTACAATTGTGTTTGGCAACATATTCTACGATATGCTGATGTGCCTGAATTTGAGCCCCAAAATCGCCTCGCAGGGCAGAAATGATAATATTGGGACGAAGTTCTTCCAGCAGCTGAAAAATATCATCCTCTTGCATATCGTATTGAAAAAACTGTTGATTGGTAGAATACCCATTTCTGGATGAAAAATAGGTTCCATAGGTATCGTAGTAATTACACAATTCCTTGTAAAGAGCATTACCAATGAATCCGCTGGCTCCTAAAATGAGTATTTTCTTTCCTTCTTCTTGCACCGTTCCTCCAGTATTCGCAGACCTTTTAACCCTTATAAAAAGGTAGTTTTACAACAGTTGCCGGAATGGCATGTTTTCTTATTTGGATATTGAATTTACTCCCTGTTTCTGCAAATATGATAGGCACATATCCCAAACCAATTCCCTTGCCAAGCGAAGGGGACATGGTACCCGATGTAACCTTCCCAATAGTCTTTCCTTGCCCGTCAACAATATCATATCCCTGCCGTGGAATACCACGGTCATCTAATTCGAAAGCAACTAATTTCTGTTTTGGTCCGCGTTCTTTTTCTTTGGCCAGAGCGTCACTATTCACAAAATCTTTGGTGAATTTGGTGATCCATCCCAGACCGGCCTCAAAAGGCGAAGTGTCGTCTGTAATATCATTGCCATATAAACAATATCCCATCTCTAGTCTTAGGGTATCTCTGGCTGCCAGCCCTATTGGTTTTATGCCATACTTTTCTCCGGCTTTAAAAACGGTGTCCCAAACCTGTTTTACCTCACTGTTTTTACAATAAATCTCAAAGCCACCCGATCCCGTATAGCCCGTGGCAGAAATAATAACATGATCAATGCCGGCAAAATCACCCACTACAAAATTGTAAAATTTGATTTGTTCCAGATCTACCGAGGTGATAGACTGCATTGCTTCAACAGCTTTTGGGCCCTGAATGGCAAGAAGTGAATACGCCTCGGAAAGATCACGCATAACTGCCTTGTGTTCCTTGTTGTATTTAGAAATATGATTCCAGTCCTTTTCAATGTTGGAGGCGTTCACTACTAACAGATAGGTTTCTTCTTTTACTCTGTATACTATCAGGTCGTCTACAATTCCTCCGGTCTCATTAGGCAAACAGCTGTATTGCGCTTTCCCGACTGTTAATTTTGAAGCATCATTGGAGGTAACTTTCTGTATGAGTCCCAAGGCATTGGGTCCTTCGATCAGAAATTCACCCATATGTGATACATCAAAAACACCAACCCCGTTTCTCACGGTTTCGTGTTCTATATTTACACCTTCATAAGAAACGGGCATTTTGTACCCGGCGAAGGGTACCATTTTTGCACCTAATTCCTCATGTGTTTGGGAGAGCGCTGTATTTTTCATGTAATAAGTAATTTTTGCTGCGCAAAGATATTGAAAATAGTTGGTTGCCTTCCTAAGGGACCTTAGTTTTGGTTTCTTTGTAAAAGGAAGAAAACGATCACTTCAACAGAAATAACCTGAGTTCTTCGTACTCTGAAATGGAGACAGATTCCTTCTCTTTATGCATGATCTTTGCTATCTGGGGTGGTAACGATAGGGTGACGTTCAAGGTAGAGGACACTACATCTAAAAATTTGACAGGATGAGCAGTTTCCAGGAAAACACCATAGGTATTCGGATGCTTCTCCCGATATTTTTGGAGGCCCAAATAACCAACTGCACCATGGGGATCAGCAACATAGCCGGCTTTGGCATATAAATTTTTCATGGCTTCTTTGGTCTCTTTATCAGTGAAGGAATAAGAGGTAAGATGTTTACTTAATTCTGAGAAATCATCATTATACAGCTTACGTATTCTGATAAAATTGCTCGGGTCCCCAACATCCATGGCATTAGAAATGGTTGCCACGGAAGGTTTAGGCTCATAGATGGCAGTTTGCATATACGCAGGAACCGTATCATTTACATTAGTGGACGCAATAAAATGCCGTACCGGCATCCCCATGCGCTGTGCCAACATTCCGGCACATATGTTGCCGAAATTTCCGCTGGGAACCGAAAATACAAGTTCTTTTCCCGAGGCTTTCAGATGTTTGTAGGCAAAAAGAAAATATAACATTTGTGGCAACCATCGAGCTACATTTATTGAATTGGCTGAGGTAAGCTGTACACTTCCTTTTAGACTGGTATCTACAAAAGCTCGTTTCACCATCCGCTGACAGTCGTCAAAAGTACCACTTACTTCCAATGCGGTAATGTTCTGTCCTAAAGTTGTTAATTGACGTTCCTGAATATCACTTACTTTGCCACTGGGATACAAAATTACTACTTCAACCCCGGCAACTCCCAGAAACCCGTTAGCTACAGCACCACCGGTGTCTCCGGA
This sequence comes from Eudoraea sp., assembly GCA_024639765.1. Classification (GTDB taxonomy): domain Bacteria; phylum Bacteroidota; class Bacteroidia; order Flavobacteriales; family Flavobacteriaceae; genus Muriicola. Next base: position 15,210 of record JAHEHU010000019.1, on the reverse strand, counting down.
TGTGGCTACCAGGACGGTGACTTTATTTTCAGAATCCCTGAAGAAGTATCCCAGGCAATTGGCCATAAAGCGTGCACCAACATCTTTAAAGGCCATAGTGGGCCCATTAAAGAGTTCGAGGGTTGAAACATGCTCACTTATGGGTACAAGGGGAAAATCAAAATCGAGTACTTCTTCAAGTATTTCCCTGAGAATTGTCTCAGGAATATCTTCTTTAACAAATGGGAATAAGGCCCTGAAGGCGATCTCCAGATTTGAAAGGCCCTCGATGTTATCAAAAAAAGAGGCAGGTAGTTGTGGGATCTGTTCCGGAAAATACAGTCCACCATCTGGAGCTATTCCATTGATAACAGCCTCTTTAAAAGAAACTTTGGCGTCATTTGTATGAAGGCTATAGAAGTTCATGCTATATCTAACATCAAAAGACCCTTAATGGGTCATGATTTGTATTCCTTTAGTATTGATCTCAGAGACATAAGCATCATGTGAAAGACCTATATTCTCAAATACTTTGCTCATGGCCAGTGTTACTTTTTGTGCGGTCTTCTCTCCTTTGCTCAGCGCAAAAATAGAAGGCCCCGATCCGGATATTCCGCAACCTAGAGCACCTGCTTGTAAGGCTGCTAATTTTACCTCATCAAAACCAGGGATAAGGATAGACCTGATAGGCTCTACGATATGATCTTCCAGGGCCCTGCTGATAAGATCGTAATCTTCCTGAAAAAGACCTGCTACCAAAGCACCCACATTTCCCCATTGTTTGATCCCATCTGCAAGTGAAATACTGGTTTTGAGGATCTTTCTGGAGTCGGAGGTCTTTATTTCTATATGGGGATGAATGATGGAAGCGTATAATTCTTTTGGAACATGTATGGGAACAACATCGAGTGGTTCTGTACTCCTTACCAGGGTAAATCCTCCATAAATGGCGGGGGCCACATTATCTGCATGGGCAACACCGCTAGCCAGTTTTTCTCCTGCCATGGCAAATTGCACCAATTGATGTTGGTTAAAAGGAGAGTCTATAAGGTAATTCATAGCCCATACGGCCCCTGCTGCGCTGGCCGCACTACTTCCTATTCCACTTCCTGCCTTGATCTTTTTGTAGATCTCTATTTCAAAACCTCCAGTGTATGTTGATGCCTCCATGAAAGCCAGGCCCGCCACTCCGGCTACATTTTTATTGATTTCCAATGGCAGATCAAGTCCACTTATTTTAGTGATCTTTAAACCAGGGGAGGGCACTTTTTTAATGACCATTTCATCCCCTATGCCTTTAAGCGCAAGTCCCAGCACATCAAAACCACACGAAATATTCGCTATAGTGGCCGGACAAAATATTTTAACAGTGTCTTTGCTCATAGAGGATAGAATTCATATTTAAAGCTAAGAGAAATTTATGATGTAAGTGAAATTTCAATTTATTAATACGTTCCTATTCTGATGATATCGGCAAAAATTCCGGAAGCAGTAACATCTGCACCTGCACCTGCACCCTTTATGATCAGTGGCTGTTTAGGATACCTTTTTGTATAAAAGAGCACAATATTATCACTTCCCGCCAAGGAATAGAAGTCGTGCCCCACAGGGATCTGTTCCAGGCCAACGCTTGCTTTTCCCTTATCGAGAGATGCTACAAATTTAAGTTTACAATTTGCTTTAGTTGCATCGGCCACCAGCTGCTGAAAGTTGCGCTCATATTTCTTCAAAGCAGTAAAAAAGGCCTCATTGTTGTTCGTTTTCAGTGCTTCTTCAGGAAGAAAGGACTTGTTCTCAATTTCCTTTAGATCTAGTTCATACCCACTTTCCCTCGCCAGTATAAGAATTTTGCGCATTACATCAATTCCACTAAGATCTATTTTTGGGTCGGGCTCTGTATAACCTTCTTCTTGAGCTTGTTTTACGACATCGTGAAACGTTGTGGTCTCGTTAAAATTATTAAACACGAAGTTGAGACTTCCCGATAGCACGGCCTTAATTGTAATGATCTCGTCCCCAGATGCTATTAGGTGCTTTAATGTGTCTATTATAGGTAAACCTGCACCTACATTTGTTTCAAACAGGAAAGGCGCCTCGTATTCCTTCGCCAGTTCTTTAAGTTGGGTATAGTACTCATACCCAGAGGAACAAGCAATTTTATTACAGGTCACCACCGCGATGCTTTGCTTGAGATAGGTACTATAACTATTCGCAACCTTCTCACTGGCTGTATTATCCACCAATATGCTATTTCTTGCATTTATCTTCAGAATAGTATTGTAGAATTCTGATGCATCTGCGGTTTTTCCTGAGGCTAGTAATTCTGGCCATTTTTGTAAGGGGATTCCCTGATCATCAAAATACATAGTACGGGAATTGGAGATGCCAATAACCCTAACATTGAGACGTAAATGTTCCTTTAAGTACCTTTTTTGTTGTTTTAATTGCTCCAGCAATTTTGAGCCCACATTTCCTACTCCTAGAATGAACAAATTCAATTGTTTTGTCTGTTCCTCAAAAAAGGCTTCATGAAGTGTATTCAGCGCTTTTTTCACATCCTCTTTCCTTATCACTGCAGAAATATTCCGTTCAGAGGCCCCCTGGGCAATAGCCCGGATATTTACATTGTTCTTACCGAGGGTACTGAACATTTTTCCGCTTAGACCCTGATGATTTTTCATTTGATCACCAACCAGGGCAATGATGGCCAATTCTTTTTCAATAAGAATCGGTTTTATTTTTTCCAAGGTCATCTCGTAGGCAAAGGCCTTATTCAACATACTCACGGCCTTTTCTGCATCTTCATCTGCGATCCCTATGCAAATAGAGTGTTCTGATGATGCCTGGGTAATTAGAACAACACTGATCTCGGCTTGTGAAAGCACTTCAAAAAATCGTTTGGAAATACCGGGAATACCGATCATTCCTGGACCTTCTAGTGATAGAAGTGTAATATCTGGAATATTCGTTATTCCCCTAACTGTCCTTCCTTCTTCAGGTGCTTTCTGCATTATCAAGGTGCCAGGTGCATCTGGTTCAAAGGTATTCTTAATGGCCATGGGAAGACCTTTAGCCAGAACAGGCTGAATAGTAGGAGGATATAATACTTTGGCGCCAAAATGAGATAATTCCATTGCTTCCTCATAGGAGATATGAGGGATGGCTTTTGCTTGCTTCACTAGTTTAGGATTAGCCGTGTACATGCCACTAACATCTGTCCATATTTGTAATTCTTCTGCGTCCAGGGCAGCAGCTATTATAGATGCCGTATAATCTGATCCTCCTCTACCAAGAGTTGTGACATTTCCATCCGCGGTGGCGGCAATAAAACCCGGCATTACTATAATTGGGGCTTGTTCCTTGGAAAAGAATCTCAAACAGCGTTCGCCACTTTCTTCAAAATCTACTGTGGCTTTGCCGTGATTATTATCTGTGATAAGTAATTCCCTGCTATCTTTAAAAATGGCCTTGTGGCCAACTTCTTTGAAATATTCACTTATGATATAGGCAGATAAAAGTTCTCCGAAACTCACGATCTTATCGGTAAGTTTGGGGGTTCTCTCCCCAATATAAAACGCCCCTTCAAGAAGGGTCTCTAAAACATTCAGCTCACTTTTAACCTTGCTCAGCACCTTGCTTTGAGCTTTTAACGGTAGTAATTCTTTTATAATGCTGAGGTGACGAGCCTCTACTTTCTTTAGAATGTCCCTGTAAGTGATTTCCTGTGCAGCGGCGGTTGAGGCCGCATTAAGCAACAAATCCGTTACTCCACCCAAGGCAGATACCACAACAATCAATTTTTTGGCCTTAGTATTGGCGATGATATTCTGTACCTGTTGGATACTAGCTGCCGTAGCTACGGAAGTACCACCAAATTTTAAAACTTTCATGACAATCAAAAATTAAAGAAAAGAAACGACTATAACGGAGTAAAAATATAGATTTACCCCCATGGGGTGGTAGTAAGAAGGACTGTTCCAATACGTATTGGTTCTTTCATCTGAAAATGACAGTTAGCGGTTATTATACACACCCTTATAAGCGTTCAAATGTAGTATTTTTAGATACCCAACCCAACATTAATAAGTTTTTTTAAGGAGTCTCGGATTTTTTCACCTTATTTTTAAGAAATTGATGACGAGATACCAAGAAAAAAGGATTTCACGTAAATCAGGTAATTCAGCTAAAGTGATGTTAGCATTAAAACAGAATATTTAAGTATATGTACATACTAACTGGCGAACAAGTTAGAAAAACCGATCAGTATACCATTCAAAATCAGGGTATAAAGAGTGATGATCTTATGGAAAGGGCCGGAACAGCTCTTTTTAATTGGCTTCATCAGCAATTACAGGGAGCGCCTGTAACGGTGCACCTCTTTTGTGGTATCGGGAATAATGGAGGAGACGGTCTGGTGGTTGCCCGGCATCTGGCGGAACACGGTTATTCCGTGGAGGTGTATATCGTAAATTATAGCGATAAGAGATCTGCAGATTTTCTTACTAACCTGGACCGACTTAAGGACCGGAAGATTTGGCCACACGTCCTTTCCAAAAAAGATATTTTTCCAAGTATCCCCAAGGATGATGTAATTGTAGATGCTATTTTTGGCACCGGACTCAATAGAAATCCGGATGAATGGGTTATAAAACTTATTGCTCATATAAACGCTTCCCAAGCATTCATTCTCGCCATAGATATTCCGTCAGGATTGTTCACTGACATTGCTATTGGCAACCCTCAGGGTATTGTAAGAGCCAGCGTGGTATTGTCATTTCAGTATCCCAAACTTGTGTTTTTCCTTCCGGAAACCGGACCCTACTGTGGATATTGGGCGATACTTGATATTGGTTTGGACCAGGAGTTTGTTTCTACATTACCCATAGGGTATGAGCTTATACAGCAAAAAGAGATCGGGGCCCTGTACCGTCCCAGACAAAAATTTACTCATAAAGGCACTTATGGTCATTCATTGATCATTGGTGGTTCATTCGGTAAGATTGGTGCAGTACATCTGGCAGCCAAGGCGTGTTTAAAAGCCGGCAGTGGGCTGGTTACGGCATATGTTCCGGGATGTGGATATCTTCCGCTTCAAAGCGCACTACCGGAAGTAATGGTTATTACCGATAAAGATGAGGACCAACTCACCCAAATAAAGGTGGATATTGATACCTCAGTGATAGCCTTTGGAATTGGAGTTGGAATTTCAGATGCTACTATTTCAGCATTCGAGGCCTTTTTAAAGGAAAATAAAGCTCCCCTAGTTATTGATGCGGACGGATTAAATATTCTTTCCAAGAAGAAATCCTTATTAAGCTACTTGCGTCCCCAAACGGTTTTAACACCTCACCCTAAGGAATTGGAACGATTGCTTGGCCCTTGGGAGGGTGATTTTGAGAAGTTGGAAAAGGTGAAGGAGTTTTCCACTACTCACGATGTAATTGTTGTTATTAAAGGTGCCCATACCATCACAGTTTATAGAGATAAAGGATATGTAAATGATTCAGGTAATCCCGGAATGGCCACTGCGGGAAGTGGTGATGTGCTTACCGGTATAATTTCAGGCCTTATTGCACAAGGATATTCATCACTAGAGTCGGCCATCATGGGTGTTTACATCCATGGAAGGGCAGGTGACATAGCTTTGCGGGGGGGTAGTGTGGAGGCGCTGATAGCAAGTAATATAATAGCGCAATTAGGAAGTGCTTTCGGGGAGTTACTTCTGCCTGAAAATGACCTAGAAGAAAATGATCCTACGGAAGAACCTACTTCTTAGAAACCCGTCTTTTTATCCAGGTAAGGGCATTATTGTAATCAATAAAAAATTTCATAGGCTTTTTGTAGAACATTTTTTCAATAGCAAAGTTGTGCATGTCCATTTCTTTCACAGAGACAATTGCAAAAGCCTTAAGGTTATCTAATTCTCTTACGTAATTATAGATGGTAGGATCTAAAGCATAAGAGTTCTTTCTTAAACTTATAAAGCCGAAAGGTTTGTCTCTAAAGTGAATTTCTGAAATCCCGATCAGTTGATAAGCCCTTTCCAAAGTCACCGTACATCCTTCATCAAAAACAGCCACCATATAATTGTCAAAAACTTGAACGCTCCCTATTTCTAAGACATACTCCTTTATGACAACCGGTGTTTTTGACGGTGTAACTTTCATCCCCATGTAGTTTTGTAGTGTTCAAAACGAAAGTAGTTGGAAGGCAATCCGTTTTGAAAAATATTAGATTAAAAGCGTATTTATCGTTTTAAAAACATTTTAGAATTTAGAATCAGGTTTTTTGAGATTTTGACAAAAAAAGAGTGTCAGTTTTAGTGACACTCTTTTTGTTATCATTTCCTACAGTACTATGCCTCCTTTGAAGATTTCTTGGCTTTTTTAATTTCGATGGTTAAAAATTCTTTTTTCCCATCATAGTCCATATAAATACTGTCTCCTTCTTCTAATTTGGAATTCACGATTTCCTCCGCAAGGGCGTCTTCAATATATTTCTGAATGGCTCTTTTCAGTGGTCTGGCTCCATATTGTTTGTCGAAACCTTTTTCTGCGATATAATCTTTAGCCTTGTCTGTAAGATTCATATCATATCCTATTTCCTTTATCCTGGCAAATAGTTTTGCCAATTCTATATCGATGATCTTATGGATATGTTCCCTCTCCAAAGGATTGAAGACCACTACATCATCTATCCTATTTAAAAATTCTGGAGCAAATGCCTTTTTTAATGCATTTTCGATCACGCTTTTCTGATGAGAACCTTCCTGGGATTTTTTAGCAGCTGTACCAAAACCTACACCTTGCCCAAAATCCTTCAGTTGTCTGGCCCCAATATTGGAGGTCATGATTATAATAGTATTTCTGAAGTCTATCTTTCGTCCTAAACTATCAGTAAGGAATCCATCATCTAACACCTGTAACAACATATTAAAAACATCAGGGTGTGCTTTTTCCACCTCATCCAGCAGGATCACTGAATATGGTTTACGCCTTACTTTTTCCGTAAGTTGACCCCCTTCTTCATACCCCACATATCCCGGAGGAGCACCTACCAATCGTGAAATGGCAAATTTTTCCATGTATTCACTCATGTCTATTCTGATCAGGGCATCTTCAGAATCGAATAGCTCTTTGGCCAGAACTTTTGCCAATTGTGTTTTACCCACACCGGTTTGTCCTAGGAAAATAAATGAACCAATGGGTTTATTGGGATCTTTAAGTCCGGCTCTGTTACGCTGAATTGCCTTGGCTACTTTTGCGACCGCTTCATCTTGCCCAATAACATTTCCTTTAATAAGCGTTGGTAATTCAGCCAGTTTGTTGCTTTCCGTTTGTGCTATCTTATTGACCGGTATACCACTCATCATGGACACCACATCTGCTACATTGTCTTCAGAGACTGTTTCCCTGTGAAGCTTACTGTCCTCTTCCCATTTTTCTTGTGCAACGGCCAGGTCTTTTTCCAATCGCTTCTCATCATCCCGCAATTTTGCTGCTTCTTCATATCGTTGTTTTTTAACAACGGTATTCTTTAGTTCCCTAACATCATCTAACTGTTTCTCTAATTCCAGGATCTGCTCAGGAACATCCATGTTCACGATATGCACACGAGATCCGGCTTCATCGAGCGCATCAATAGCTTTGTCTGGAAGAAAACGATCTGTCATATATCTATTGGTGAGCTTCACACAAGCGAGGATAGCCTCATCCGTATACCGTACATTATGATGATCTTCGTATTTGCTTTTTATGTTTTTTAAAATCTCTATGGTCTCTTCTACGGTAGTAGGCTCAACCATGACCTTTTGAAATCTTCTTTCCAGTGCCCCGTCTTTTTCAATATACTGTCTGTATTCATCAAGGGTCGTAGCACCTATACATTGAATTTCTCCACGTGCCAGGGCCGGTTTGAACATATTGGAAGCGTCCAGACTCCCTGTTGCCCCTCCTGCACCTACAATGGTATGGATCTCATCAATAAATAAGATTACATCATCATTCTTTTCAAGCTCATTCATCACTGCCTTCATGCGTTCTTCAAATTGGCCGCGGTATTTAGTACCGGCCACCAAAGAAGCAAGATCAAGGGTAACAACTCTTTTATTGTAAAGGATACGAGATACCTTTTTGTTGATGATCCTTAGCGCCAGGCCTTCAGCTATGGCACTTTTTCCAACCCCAGGTTCTCCGATTAGTAGTGGGTTGTTCTTTTTTCTTCTACTCAGGATCTGCGAAACCCTTTCTATTTCTTTTTCTCTCCCTACTACCGGATCTAACTTATTTTGTTCTGCCAATTGGGTAAGGTCACGACCAAAATTATCGAGTACCGGAGTTTTGGATTTTTTGCTGCCCTTCTGAGAGGATGTTGACCCATAAGAGGCTTCTTTGCCTTCTGAGGGTTCATCGGAATCACTGGGAAATGATTCTGAGGTAGGGGAATCAATATAATCATCATCACTGGTGATCATAGATTTGAATTGTTCTTTAACCCCATCGTAATCTACTTTCAACTTATGAAGTAACTTCGTAGTGGGGTCGTTTTCGTTACGCAGAATACATAGCAATAGATGGGCCGTATTGATAGAGGAGCTCTGGAACAGTTTTGCTTCCAGGAAAGTTGTCTTCAATGCCCGTTCAGCCTGCCTTGTTAGGTGCAGATTCTTTTTGTCTTTTTGCGCACTGCCTGGATTCGGATTGGCCGGACTCAATATTTCCACCTTACGTCTAAGATGATCAAGGTCCACATCTAAAGCGTCGAGGATGCTAATAGCCTTGCCATTTCCATCTCGCAGCAATCCCAACATAAGGTGCTCAGTGCCAATGAAATCATGGCCCAGCCTTAATGCCTCCTCTTTGCTGTAAGCAATTACGTCTTTTACTCTTGGTGAAAAATTATCGTCCATATAGTTTCCTTAAATCACTTTAAAATTACTAAAACTTACTGTAAGAACGTCAAATACCGTACCTATATTAGTTTAACATGGCCTAAATGACGAAAAAATGCGCGATTTACAAAAAAATTAACACCCTAATTATCAACTAAATCACCCTCCTGTCATGTTAATAAATTCTTCAATAAAGTCCTTGTTTTGTTCGACCCTAGCTATCATTTTGCGTATATTGCCCCGATGTTTTAACCACTCAAAAACAATAGGATTTTTATATGGCTGAAGGAGAAAAGTTAATCCCGATCAACATTGAAGATGAGATGAAATCTGCCTACATTGATTACTCAATGTCGGTCATAGTGTCACGAGCCTTACCTGATGTCAGGGACGGATTAAAACCTGTACACCGAAGAGTGCTCTATGGCATGCATGAGTTAGGGGTAAGGTCTAACAGTTCACATAAAAAATCGGCCCGTATCGTAGGGGAGGTACTTGGAAAGTACCATCCTCATGGGGATACCTCGGTGTATGATTCTATGGTAAGGATGGCCCAGGAATGGAGTCTGCGCTATATGTTGGTGGACGGACAAGGAAATTTTGGTTCCATTGACGGAGACAGCCCTGCGGCCATGCGTTATACCGAGGCTCGTATGCGCAAGATCGCTGATGAGATGCTTACCGATATTGATAAGGAAACGGTAGACCACCAATTAAATTTTGATGATTCCTTACAAGAGCCTACCGTACTTCCTGCAAGAATACCCAACTTACTTATCAACGGCGCTTCGGGAATTGCGGTTGGGATGGCCACTAATATGCCTCCTCACAATCTGTCAGAAGTGGTAGATGGAACCGTAGCCTATATTGACAATCCGGATATTGAGATCGATGAATTAATTACGCACATTAAAGCGCCCGATTTCCCAACAGGTGGGATAATATATGGTTATGATGGTGTCAAAGAGGCATTCCATACGGGAAGAGGACGAATTGTCATGCGTGCCAAAACTCAATTTGAGGAAGTTCAGGGAAGGGAATGTATCATAGTAACCGAGATCCCTTATCAGGTGAACAAGGCCGATATGATCAAAAAGACGGCCGACCTTGTCAATGATAAGAAAGTAGAAGGGATAAGCAATATTAGAGATGAGAGTGACCGCAATGGTATGCGCATTGTTTACATCCTTAAGAGAGACGCCATTCCAAACATTGTATTAAATACGTTATTTAAGTACACGGCATTACAGTCGTCATTTAGCGTAAACAATATTGCCCTTGTTAAAGGCAGGCCGCAATTGTTAAATGTGAAGGAGATCATCGGCTTTTTTGTAGAACACCGCCATGAAGTGGTGGTCAGAAGAACGAAGTACGATCTTAAAAAGGCCGAGGACAGGGCTCATATCCTGGAAGGGCTTATAATTGCTTCAGACAACATAGATGAAGTAATAAAGATCATCAGAGCTTCTTCTAATGCAGATGAGGCCAGAGAAAATTTGATGGAACGCTTCAAACTGACAGAAATTCAGGCGAAGGCGATTGTTGAAATGAGGCTAAGGCAACTTACAGGCCTCGAACAAGATAAATTACGTTCAGAATACGAGGAAATCCTGAAAACCATTGAAGACTTAAAGGATATCCTGGCCAACAAGGACAGGAGAATGCAGATCATTAAAGATGAACTTCTGGAGGTAAAAGAGAAGTTTGGAGATGAAAGGCGTTCAGAGATCAATTTTGCAGGAGGAGACCTCAGCATTGAGGACATGATCCCTGATGAGCAGGTTGTGATCACTATTTCGCATGCAGGTTATATAAAAAGAACTCCGCTCTCTGAATACAAAACTCAGAACAGAGGTGGTGTTGGGCAAAAGGCCTCTTCCACCAGGAATGAGGATTTCCTTGAACACCTTTTTGTAGGGACCAATCACCAGTATATGTTGTTCTTTACTCAAAGTGGTAAATGTTTCTGGATGCGCGTATACGAGATACCTGAAGGAAGCAGGACCTCTAAGGGAAGGGCTATACAAAACCTGATCAATATAGAATCTGAAGACAAGGTAAAGGCGTTTATATGCACGCAAGACCTGAAAGATGAGGACTATGTGAATAGTCATTACGTCATTATGGCCACTAAGAAAGGGACCGTTAAAAAGACCTCTCTGGAGCAGTATTCTAGACCCAGACAAAATGGAATTATAGCGATCAATATCAGGGAGGATGACGAATTGCTAGAAGCAAAACTCACTACCGGTACCAGTCAGATATTCTTGGGATTAAAATCCGGGAAGGCGATCCGTTTTGAGGAAAGCAAGACCAGACCTATGGGAAGAAGTGCTTCAGGAGTGCGAGGAATTAGACTGGCTAATGATGACGATGAGGTGATCGGAATGGTCTCTGTCCACAATTTTGATGATGAGATCTTAGTAGTTTCAGAAAATGGGTACGGAAAACGTTCCAGCATTGAAGATTACAGGATCACCAACAGAGGTGGAAAAGGTGTGAAAACGATTTCTATCACAGATAAAACCGGAGGTCTGGTGGCCATAAAGAATGTTTCTGATTCTGACGATCTTATGATCATCAATAAATCCGGGATCGCTATACGAATGAGTGTAGATGATCTTAGGACCATGGGTAGAGCCACACAAGGGGTAAAACTCATCAATCTTAAGGATTCAGATTCTATTGCTGCGGTTGCGAAAGTTATGAAGGACGAGGATAATCTGGAGGAAGTAGAACTGCGTGATATTGAAGTGAATACAGAAGATGGCACGGCTCTTGATACCAATGCACCGGATAAAGAAGAATAATTAATAAACACTAATACAAATAATAAAACGATGAGAACTAAACTATTAATTTTAATGGCCATGACGTTTAGCATGGTAGCTTTTTCTCAAAAGAACGAGCTAAAGGATGCTGAAAAAGCATTGAAAAATGGAGATCCTGCAAGTGCCAAGGCAAGTTTAGAGGCTGCTTCAGGTATGATAAGCGGAGCTGACGAACGCGTACAGGCACAATACTATTTTGTAAGAGGTAATGTGTTTGCTGACCTTGCCAAAAAAGGGGATGCCACTGCCTTTGATGAGGCGGTAACATCTTATAAAGAGGTATTGAGCATTGAAGAAAAGAGCGGGAAAGAAAAATATACTTCAGAAAGTAATCAGATGCTAACGGGTTTAACATCAGATCTTATCAATGCAGCCGTTGAGGATAATAACAACAAGAACTTTGAAGAAGGTGCAGATAAGTTGTATATGGCGTATACCTTAAGTCCAAGAGATACAATTTACCTGTATTACGCTGCCAGTAGTGCCGTAAATGGGGGTCATTATGAAAAAGCGCTCGGATACTATGAAGAATTGAAAAATGTGAATTATGACGGTAGTACCTTAGCTTTCAAAGCTACGAATGTTGAAACAGGGGAGGTTGAAGAAATGAATGATAAGGTTCAAATGGAACTTATGGTAAAATCCGGGACTTACAAAGATCCTGTTGAGGAAAGAACCGCTTCAAAAAGCGCTGAGATCATCAAAAATATTGCGTTGATCTATACACAGCTTGGTCAGGATGACAAAGCACTTCAGGCATATAAGGATGCAAGGGCCAATAATCCGGATGACGTCAATTTGTTATTAAATGAAGCCAATTTGTACTACAAAATGGGTGATAAAGACACCTTTAAGGTATTAATGGCTCAGGCCTCTGATATGGCCCCAGATAACCCGGATCTTCAGTATAATATTGGAGTAATTAATATGGAGCAGGGGAATTTAGAAGAAGCCAGGGCTGCTTATAAAAAGGCTATAGAAATAAATCCCGGTTATGTAAACGCTCAATTGAACCTTTCTACCACCTATGTAAATGAGGGGAATAGTTTGATAGATGAAATGAACAGCCTGGGTAATTCCAGGGCTGATATTGCCAGGTATGAAGAACTAAAAAGTAAAAAAGACGATTTATTCAGAGAAGGTGCGACCGTTCTGGAAGATGCTTTAAAACAAAATCCTGACAACCAGGCCATATTATCTCAGTTGAAGAATATCTATGGAGCTTTGGGAGATAACGAAAACTTCATGAGGATCAAAAATCTTTTGGGAGAGTAGCATTTTTTAAAGTAACAATGCAAACCCGATTCGTATGGATCGGGTTTTTTTATAGAATTTTCTTAATGACCCTTAGGTGATGGGTGTATGTCCCCTTTTCTACATCGAAGATACCGGTCTGGTCTAGCCTGTCAATACGGACACATCCATAGGCGTGTATCACATGATTATTTCGCATAATTATTCCAACGTGGATAATGACACCCTCCCCATTATCAAAAAAGGCCAGGTCTCCCGGGGAACTTTCTTCAACAAAACTCAGTACTTCCCCTTCCTTAGCCTGATCTCCGGCATCCCTGGGCAGGGAATAACCATTTATTTTGTACACCATCTGCACCAACCCCGAGCAATCTATACCAAATGGTGTCTTTCCTCCCCATTGAAAAGGGGCATTCAGGTACTGCAAGGCTGTTGGGACCAACTGGTCTTTATCCATAGTGCCGCTGACGGATTCACCTTCAAAGCTATGATCAAGGGTTTTGGCGTTTTGAACAACAGAACCTAGAAGTACCGGGGTAAGTTGACTTTTTTGATGGCTTACAAAGGCAATAAGATCTGATGAATAGGCGGGATATTTTACCGCCTTCAGCTCTTTATAGAGTTCTTTTGATAAGGGAGTGATCTGGTTTTTTTGGATCCATCCCTCCGTGCCATCGGAGGTTACACGTATCTTGTTCCACTCTTTCCTATGTTCAGTGATCTTAAAGGTATCGCCATATAAAAGTTGACTTCGCTGCTCACTTGCCTGATCTGTATTGGCCCTGATCGGAATAATACTCAGAGCACATAGGCCGTAGTGATGCGTTGTCTTTTGCAAGGATCCTTATTTACGTTCCAAAATAAGGGCCGATGCACCTCCCCCGCCATTACATATGGCGGCTGCACCCAGTTTTCCGTTATTTTCCTTTAAGACACTCAATAAGGTAATAACAATACGGGCCCCGGAACATCCCAGGGGATGACCAAGTGCCACAGCACCTCCAAAAACATTAACATTGGAATCTTGTAATCCCAATAATTTCATATTGGCAAGACCTACAACGGAAAAGGCCTCGTTAAATTCAAAGTAGTCTATAGATTTGATGTCCAGGTTTGCTTTTGCCAGTGCTTTTGGTAATGCTTTAGCAGGGGCAGTTGTAAACCATTTCGGTTCCTGGGCGGCATCTGCATAACTCTTTATAGTGGCTAAGGGTGAAAGTTTTAGTTCCGCTGCCTTCTCTGCACTCATCAATACCAGGGCCGCCGCCCCATCGTTTATGGTAGAGGCATTAGCTGCAGTGACCGTTCCGTCCTTACTAAAAGCGGGTCGCAAGGAAGGTATTTTTTCCATTTTCACATTCTTATATTCCTCATCTTCTGCAATTACCAAGGGCTCTCCTCGTCTTTGTGGCACCTCCACGGGCACTACTTCATCCGCAAATTTTCCGTCGCTCCATGCTTTGGCGGCACGCTCATACGACTGAACAGCAAAAGCATCCTGATCTTCTCTGCTGAAATGATGTTCGGAGGCACAAAGATCTGCACAAACGCCCATCGCATTATGATCATAGGCGTCTACCAAGCCATCTTTTTGCATGCCGTCTTCCAGGGTAGCCGGTCCAAACTTTTGACCATTACGCATATGAACATAATGTGGTATAAGGCTCATGTTTTCCATGCCTCCTGCAATCGCTATGGAGATGTCTCCAAGGGCGATAGATTGTGCTGCTTGCATGATGCTCTTCATCCCAGAGGCACAAACTTTGTTTACAGTGGTACAAGGCACCGTATCGGGAATTCCGGCATACATGGCTGCCTGTCTGGCAGGAGCTTGTCCCGTGCCTGCCTGCACTACATTGCCCATTAGTACTTCTTCAACCATCTCAGGTGCCAGGCCTATTTTATCCAGGGCACCTTTTATTGCGATGGCACCTAATTTTGGCGCTGGGATACCAGATAAAGATCCTAAAAAACTACCTATCGGTGTTCTCGCTACCGATACAATTACTACTTCTTTCATTGTTCTTAAAACTTATGTTACGAAATTAAGAAAATATCGTGCAACGAATAACCATTAGCAAAGAAAAGACAGGGTTTGCCATTATATTTTCTATTTTTGAATGAGCAGTAAAATTATATGGAAGATTCTCTGGATAAGGTATATAAAAATCAGTCGCTGATCTATAAGTATATCTTGTATTTTGTTACTATTGGATGTATTGTTTTCTTTTTCCCAAAAGGAGGAAAATTTAAATA
>JAHEHU010000161.1 GCA_024639765.1 Eudoraea sp. | reverse complement strand
AAATACTGCATTTGGACCAACTAAGAAATAGTAACAGAATTCGTAAATGAAAAAACTAAAATTTCCAACCGCCCAAACCATTCTAATCTTAATTGCTGTATTTGTAACATTTTTAACATGGGTAGTTCCTGCAGGTAAATACGATAGTCTGGCTTACAATGCTACGAGCAATACATTTACCAAAACCAGCATTGAAGAGCGTGTAGAACTACCGGCAACACAGGAAACTTTAGAGAACCTCAATATAAAAATTCCTATTCAAAAATTTACAAGTGGTGATATTTATAAGCCAATAGGAATTCCCAATACCTATAAAGAACAGGAATCAAAACCTCAGGGCCTTGCAGCTTTGGCGACATCGCCTATTAAGGGGATAATAGCAGCAGCAGACATCATCTTTTTAATCCTTATTATTGGGGGCTTAATTGGTATTATGAACCTCACAGGGGCATTTGACGCCGGAATATCCTGGATGGCAAAAACACTTAAAGGCAGAGAGTATATTCTAATTATTTTGGTCACAACACTTATTGCAGCAGGCGGAACAACCTTTGGCCTTGCTGAAGAAACAATGGCTTTCTACCCTATTTTAATTCCTGTGTTCCTTGCAGCAAAATATGATGCGATGGTTGGGCTGGCCTGTATTTTTCTGGGTTCAGGAATCGGGTCAATGTGCTCTACTATAAATCCGTTTTCTACGATTATTGCTTCGGATGCGGCTGGAATAGCCTGGACACTGGGTCTCAACAATCGCTTAATCATGCTGATTGTTTGTTTGGTTATTACCATTCTCTATATTCTTCGTTATGCAAAACGCGTAAAAGCCGATCCCTCCAAATCACTTATTTATGATCAAAAAGAGGCTTTGGAGAAGGTGTTTGGAATAAATACGATGAATACAACAACGGAATTCACAAATAGACTGAGACTCATTACCGTAGTATTTTCATTATCCTTTGTCGTTATGATATATGGGGTTTCTTTTTTAGGTTGGTGGTTTGTAGAAATGACAACCACCTTTCTTGTTGGAGCCATTCTTATTGGGATTATTGGAAAGATCAAAGAAACTGTTTTCGTGGAGGTGTTTGCAAAAGGCGCAGCCTCTTTACTCAGTGTTGCCTTTATTGTTGGTATCGCCCGGGGTGTTACCATTATAATGGAAGATGGACTTATTAGCGATACTATTCTATATCATGCGAGTACAATTACAGAAGGGATGAACAAAGGGGTGTTTACGAATGTCATGCTCTTTATTTATGGCGGATTGTCCTTTTTCATGCCCTCGTCCTCAGGAATGGCAGTATTAACCATGCCAATCATGTCTCCATTGGCAGATACTGTAAACATTGGAAGAGAGACTATTGTTAATACCTATCAATATGGTATGGGTTTATTTTATTTGATCAATCCTACAAGTTTAATATTGGCAGCCCTGGCTATTGTTAAAATCGGGTTCAATAAGTGGTTGCAATTTATAATGCCTCTTCTATTCCTATTGTTGATTACAACCATGATCTTGTTGACTATTTCAGTATATTAAAATTAAAAAAGCACCCAACACAATATCAAGAATAAATTATATGAATTCAATCTCTATACATACTAAGACAATGCTTAAAATCCTTAAGACGAGAGCTGAAGAGGGTGTTCAAATGTCTGAGGTGTTCTTTGTCGCCTGTGGAGGTTCTCTTGTTGATCTATACCCGGCCAAATTCTTCCTTGCGAGTGAGAGCCGTCTATTGCGCTCTGATCTGTATACAGCCAATGAGTTTGTTCATGTGGTACCCAGGGTACTCGGAGAGCGATCTGTTGTCATCTTTTGTTCGCACAGCGGTGTTACACCAGAATTAATTGAGGCGGTGAAAGTTGCAAAAGCAGCCGGTTCTCTCACTGTTTCCCTGACTTACAATAAGTCATCCGATATTGCTGCTTTATCGGATCACAATGTGGTATACGAGTGGGGTGATGAAGCAAGTGTTCAAAATAATCCAATGGCAATTACGCTGGCGCTTTCTCTTGAAATATTGCAGCATGAGGAGGGATATGCCAATTACCATGAATTTCAGGAAGCTTTACTAAAGATAGACGATGTCGTAACAGCAGCACTCAAAAAAGTGGGCAAGCGTGTTGTGACATTTGCAGAGGCTTATCAGAATGAGAAATTGTTCTATAGCTTGTCTAGCGGAGCGAGCTTCGGACTGGCTTATGGCTTTGCGATCTGTTCCCTGATGGAAATGCAACGGCTACATGCGAGCGCAATTCACTCTGGTGAGTTTTTTCATGGCCCTTTTGAAATTACAGACAAAAAAACCAATTTTATAGTGTTGTTGAATGAAGGTAGCACACGCCCATTAGATGAGCGGGTGATCGTCTTCCTTAAAAGATACGCGAAGAATTACGTAGTAATCGACGCCAAAGAGCTCGGCCTTGATGTGCTTCCCGAGTCTGTTGTAGAGTATTTCAATCCCATCCTCTTCTACAGCGTGCTTTGTGAGTACCGGGAAGCATTGGCAAAGATTCGCAATCATCCGCTGGAAACAAGGCGTTATATGGGTAAAGTGGAATACTAATTTTAATGATGGGGAAGAGCAGAATGAAGGTAATAGGTATCGGCGATAATGTTGTGGACGACTACATTCACATTCGGACAATATTTCCAGGTGGTAACGCACTCAACTTTTCGGTATATGCGTCAATGTTGGGCTGCGACTCGGCATATCTGGGTGTTTTTGGCAGCGATGACGCTGCTAAGCATGTACAACAAACACTCACTGAAAGAGGGGTAGATACTTCCCGGTGCCGCTGTGTTGACGGACCAAACGGCCGGGCAATTTTGACAATCGAAGATGGAGAGCGGGTTTTTATTTCATCGAACGAAGGTGGGATCAGCAAATCCGTTTCCATGGAATTTATTTTCAACGATCTCGATTACCTGCAATCGTTTTTAATTGTGCACACCGGTGTGTACGGCTATATGGATAGTTATCTATCACAATTGCAACACCTGAACCCCCTGGTTAGCTACGACTTTTCGGATGACTTTGATAGTGAACATGCACTATCCCTGTGCCAGTATATCGACTTCGGTTTTTTTTCCTGTGCCGAGTGGACTGAAGAAACGGCAATGGAACTTCTTGAGCAAGCTGTGAAGTGTGGCTGTACTCTTGCAGTGGCCACACGGGGTCCAAACGAAGTTATTCTTTTCGATGGTCGATCCTGGTTTAGACAGGCTCCCAAGGCGGTAATACCAACGGACACGCTCGGAGCAGGAGATGCCTTCATCAGCGCATTCCTGATTTCCTATTTGGGTAGCAAAGACAGTATCCGTATTCAGCAGGCCTCGTTGATTGAAAACGCTCTCGGGAAAGCAGTTTCATTCGCCGCAGAGATTTGCCAGGTGAGCGGTGCTTTCGGGCACGGTTTACGCTATTGACCTGTGTAATCACAAGAAATAAGATGGCTGGGCCAATTTAAGCAAGGAGCATTTAAGCCACGAATAATCAACTATATTTGAAAAAACGTAATTACCAACTATGATAAAATTAAATATCCTTTCTATATTCCTGATATTTTCCTTAGCTATCTCAGCACAAGAAAAAAAACAAGATTCAACTTTAATCCCAGAACCTAAGTCATTTATTAGCAACCATCAAATAACAAGCGGGGGCAAAGTAATTAAGTATAAGGCTATTGCATCAGAAACATATTTAAAGGACAAATCTGAAAAACCGGTTGCTTCTATATGGTCCGTAGCATATGTGCAGGAAGGAGTAAACGACCCTACAAAACGCCCGGTCACTTTTGTATTTAATGGAGGTCCCGGATCGGCATCAGTGTGGTTGCATATGGGCATGTTTGGTCCTGAATTGGTAAAAGTAAATTCGGACGCAAAAGAAGATGATGGCGCAGCCCCTTATAATCTGGTGGATAATAAAAATGGACTATTTGATTTGACTGATCTTGTTTTTATTGATCCTGTTGGCACCGGCTATAGCCGGGTTGTTGGTAAAGGTAAAGTTGAAGAGTATTGGGGCCTGAATGAAGATGCAAAATCCATAGCAAAATTTATGAGACAATGGATAACTGAAAACAACCGTTGGTTTTCACCAAAGTTTATTGCTGGTGAAAGTTTCGGAACGGTGAGGGCAGTTACTGTTGCAAATACTCTAGAGAGCGATGGGCAAAATATGGCATTAAATGGCTTAATACTTATTTCTCAGGCCCTGGATTATGCCGGTTCCACATCAGTTCATGACAATATTACTTCTTATCTCACCTACTTGCCGAGTATGGCCGCAACTGCCTGGTATCATAAAAAAGCGGGTCAGGGTAAAACACTGGAATCATTTATTAATGAGTGCAGAACCTACACTTATAATTCTTATGCTCCCGTTCTTTATAAAGGTTCCTTACTTAACGAATCTGAGAAAAATGATACAGCTGAAAAGTTGAGCTATTTTACAGGTCTGGATAAGGATTATATCTTAAAATCGGACCT
>JAHEHU010000160.1 GCA_024639765.1 Eudoraea sp. | reverse complement strand
CTACATGGCGCTGGTATGGCTATGAAAACGCCTGGACCGTAATTGACGGATTAAAAATGAAATCTGTTACCGGGGGTGGTCATTCAGGGGCAGGAATTTTTATAAGTACAGAAGATATGGCGCGTTTTGGCTTACTATTTCTTAATAATGGAAAATGGAACTCAGAACAACTAATTAGCGAGACCTGGATACAGGAGGCAATTACACCTTCTGTCCCGAATCCCAACTATGGTTATATGTGGTGGCTTAACACTAAAGGGGATAGACATTTGGAGGGACTATCAGAAGACATCTACTATGCGGCAGGTTTTGGCGGTAATTTTATTGTAATTGATAAGGCTAATAATCTTGTAGTGATCACAAGATGGCTGGAACCCTCAAAGATTGCAGATCTGATGGTTCTAATTAATGGTGCAATAGAAGAAAAGTAGCGTTTTTATAATTGAAAAATTAAAAATTTTAGGAGATCATCGAAAATCTGATCGAGGAAAAGCTAAATAGACGTGATGATCTCAGCTGCTTTTATGAGCGTTTCAGTGGTCTTAGCAAAACAAATCCGAATCTGTTTATTATCTAGGAGATCTTTATTAAAAACAGAAATTGGGATACAGGAGATACCAAATTCTTTAACAAGTCTTTGTGCAAAAGCAAGATCACTTTCGTCAGTAATTTCTGAATAATCCAATAGCTGAAAATAAGTTCCTTGAGAGGGTGTAAACTTAAATCTGGAATTTTTGATTGCGGTTAAAAACAAATCTCGTTTTTCCTGAAAAAACGGACCTAATTCTAAATAGTGGGAGGGTTGCTTAAGATATTCCGCCAGTGCTCGCTGGAAAGGGTGGTTAACGCAAAACACATTGAATTCATGAATTTTCTGAAATTCCTTCATTAATTCTGCAGGTGCGGCGCAATATCCCATTTTCCAACCTGTGGCATGAAAAGTTTTACCAAATGAGGCACAGACAAAACTCCGTGACGCCAGATCCGGGTATTTAGAAGCACTTTCATGGGTGTTGCCATCAAATACGATATGCTCATATACTTCATCGCTTAACAAAATAATATTGGTGTCTTTCAGACAACTTTGCAGTGATGACATATCTGTACTTGAAAAGACTCTTCCACTGGGATTATGTGGTGTATTAATAATTACCATCCTGGTTTTGTGATTAAGGTGTTTTTTGAATTCATCCCAATCTATTTGATAGTCCTTTCCACTTAATTGAATAGGTACAGGTATACCACCATTAGCAACAATAGCTGGTTCATAACAATCATAGGCGGGCTTAAGTACTATAACTTCATCATTTGGCCAGACAAATGCCGAGATAGTTGAAAATATTGCCTGGGTAGCACCTACTGTTACGGTGATTTCAGATTGCGGATGGTACTTAGCGCCATATAGGAGTTCAATTTTTTGAGCAATAACTTCTCTAAGAGGATAGATACCACCTAAGGGGGCATATTGATTATACCCATCTTTCATTGCTTTTGCTACCAATTGGATGAGAGCAGGATCGGTTTCAAAATTTGGAAAACCCTGTGAAATGTTAATCGCATCATGCTCTTTAGCAAGGTTGCTCATCGTGCTAAAAATTGATTCCGGGAGTTTGGGCAATTTAGAAGTAAGGAGGTGTGCAGAAGATTTCATAACATGATTTTTTGGTAGAACATCAATAAAGATAAAAGGATATTCCAAATAAAAACCCCGGATAACTAATAACCGGGGTTTTAAAAAAATTTACACTATTCTCTTATCCTTTTATTGAGGCGCTTAAATATTCTCTATTCATTCTGGCAATATTCTCAAGGGAAATACCTTTTGGGCATTCTATCTCACAAGCACCGGTATTAGTACAGTTGCCAAAGCCTTCCAGGTCCATTTGGCGAACCATGTTTTGCACACGTTCCCTGGCTTCTATTCGTCCCTGGGGGAGAAGAGCAAACTGCGAAACTTTGGCTGAGGTAAATAACATGGCGCTGGCATTTTTACAAGCTGCCACACATGCCCCACAACCAATACAAGCTGCTGCATTGAAAGCTTGATCGGCATTTTCTTTTTGAATAGGTATGCTATTAGCGTCAACGGTGTTTCCCGAAGTATTTACAGAAATGAAACCACCGGCTTGTTGAATACGCTCAAAAGCATTTCTGTCCACAATCAAATCTTTGATTACTGGAAAGGCTTTAGCCCTGAATGGTTCGATTACTATAGTATCCCCATCTTTAAAACTTCGCATATGCAATTGACAGGCTGTTATAAGTCTGTCAGGACCATGCGCCCGTCCGTTTATTTGAAGAGAACACGACCCACAAATACCCTCTCTGCAATCGTGATCGAACTCAATGGGCACTTCACCTTTTGAAATTAAATCCTCGTTCAAAATATCCAGCATTTCCAGGAAAGACATATCCCCTTCAATACCATTCATGGTATAATCCACTATTTTTCCTTTTGAGGAAGCATCTTTTTGACGCCATATTTTAAGATAAATCTTCATAGCTTATTTATTTATAGGAACGTGTCTTTAATTCAATATTTTCATAAACTAAATTTTCTTTGTGCAATTTTGCGTCTTTTGGTTCTCCTTTATATTCCCATGCTGACACAAATTTGAAATTTTTATCATCTCGCAGTGCTTCTCCTTCAGGAGTTTGATATTCTTCTCTAAAATGACCTCCACAAGACTCTTTGCGTTCCAATGCATCCATTGCAAAAAGTTCACCAATTTCTAAGAAATCTGCTACACGGCCTGCTTTTTCTAATTCCTGATTTTTGTCATCTGCAACTCCGGGAACGTTAACATTTTCCCAGAAATCCTTCCTTAAGGCGGCAATTTCTTCAATAGCTTCTTTTAATCCTTTAGCATTACGAGACATACCACATTTATTCCACATGATTTTACCAAGCTTTTTGTGATAGTAATCAACAGAATGAATCCCCTTTGCAGACATTAATCTATTGATCTTGTCTTTAACATCTTTCTCGGCTTTATCAAATTCTTCAGAATCTGTTGGTATAGGTCCTGTGCGGATATCATCCGCTAAGAAATCACCGATAGTATAGGGTAATACAAAATATCCATCAGCTAAACCTTGCATTAATGCAGATGCACCAAGTCTGTTGGCTCCATGGTCGCTAAAATTCGCCTCTCCTGCTGCATAACATCCGGGAATGGTAGTCTGTAAATTGTAATCAACCCATAGACCTCCCATGGTATAATGTACCGCAGGATAAATCATCATTGGGGTTTTATATGGATTCTCATCCACAATTTTTTCATACATCTGGAATAAGTTTCCATATTTAGCTTCAACAACCTCTTCTCCTAACTTCCTGACTTCAGCATCGTCCGCATTTACCAAACCGGATGTAAGTGCTTTTTCTTTTCCATACCTCATTATGGCCGCATCAAAATCGAGATATACTGCCTCCCCCGTTTTATTAACTCCGTATCCCGCATCACAACGTTCTTTAGCGGCCCTTGAAGCAACATCACGAGGCACCAGATTTCCAAAAGCCGGATATCTGCGTTCTAAATAGTAATCCCTGTCTTCTTCTTTTAATTGTGTGGGCTTTAATTTTCCTTCTCGAATAGCCTTAGCATCCTCTAACTTTTTTGGAACCCATATCCGCCCATCGTTCCTAAGCGATTCAGACATTAGGGTTAGTTTTGATTGATGTTCTCCTGAAACCGGTATACAAGTAGGGTGAATTTGCGTAAAACATGGGTTGGCAAAGAAAGCTCCTCTTCGATGCGTACGCCAGGCGGCCATAACATTTGCTCCCATACAATAAGTGGATAGAAAAAATAAATTGCCATACCCACCTGAAGCTATGACAACTGCATGAGCGGAATGTCTTTCAATTTCTCCAGTGATAAGATTTCGTGCAATAATTCCTCTGGCTTTACCATCAATAATTACTAAATCCAGCATTTCATGCCTTGTATGTGACTTAATCTTGCCACGATGTATCTGCCGGTTCATTGCAGCATATGCCCCCAATAAGAGTTGCTGTCCGGTTTGTCCCTTGGCATAAAAAGTCCTGGAAACCAAAACTCCACCAAAGGATCTGTTATCTAAAAGGCCCCCATAATCCCGGGCGAAGGGTACTCCCTGAGAAACACATTGATCAATTATATTGCCAGACACCTCGGCTAAACGATAAACATTAGCTTCACGCGACCTATAGTCACCACCCTTTACCGTATCATAGAATAGTCTGTAATCGCTGTCGCCATCACCCTGATAGTTTTTAGAGGCATTTATTCCTCCCTGGGCAGCAATAGAGTGCGCCCTTCGGGGGGAATCCTGGTAACAAAATGTTTTAACATTGTATCCCAGTTCCGCAAGCGAAGCGGCAGCAGAACCTCCTGCTAACCCGGTGCCAACAACAATGACGTCGATGTTACGTTTATTGGCGGGATTAACTAAATCTATTTCGTTTTTATGTTTTGTCCATTTCTCAGCCAAAGGCCCGGATGGAATTTTAGAATCAAGAATGCCCATAATTAATGAGTTATAGGGTTAAG
>JAHEHU010000159.1 GCA_024639765.1 Eudoraea sp. | reverse complement strand
TCTGGCATTTAAAAGTCAATATGCTACCAGTTTTTTACTTGCCAAAGGTATAGCTGGCCCCAACCATGATCATGGAGGTAGTCATTTCATAGGAAACTTGGCTTCCCGGGATTGCTCCGTTAGGGTTATTGCTAGAGATGAACATAGGATTCAATAAAGGCCCTGAAGTGGGGTCGCCACTCATTCCGTAGTGATATACGGCATCAATGGAAAATTTGTCACTTGCCACATAGCTTAATCCGAACTGGAATGCATCTTTGATAATTGCAGTTGCAGGAATATTAAAAAATGTTACTTCTTCTGGAATCGGGTTTGAACTATACGTATAACCAAAACGTAACGGTAGCTTGTTTATCCCCTTATATTGAAGACCTGCTGATAAAATTGATATATTTTCCCACCCAAATCCTGCAACAGAGGCTGTTTGGGTCCATCCGGTTTCCGAAAAACCATCCGTGTTTTCATAATCTACTCTTCTAAAATCAACCGCTAGATCAACATCTCCTGTTGAATATCCAAAACCAATTGAGAAAATAGCCGGATAATCCATTTGAAAATTGTTTTTAGCGGTACTATTATCTAAATACGTGTTATCAAATTCAAATTCTCCAAATTTTTGAATTGTTTTATATGCTGCTCCGAGTTTTAATCCAACACCGGTATCATAGAATAAACCAAACTGAGCTCCAAAACCAAGTGCTGAAGCTTTATCAGTGGATGGATATCCTGCCATAGTAGGGCTTGCAGTGGGGTTGGGTGCTAATTCTAAAGCTGCATAGTTAATATTTGGTTGCACACCTATAGATAGTTTATCAGTTATTTCATAGGCATACGATAGACCTACCTGTAATAACATATAATCAGATTCTATAAGGCCGAAACCGCCCATGCTTTGAGGCAAGTTAATTGGGTTGCTGGTACTTTCCGGGAAGGTTACTCCAAAACCGCTGATCCCAAAAGCAGATACACCCAAAGTGTGTTTGCTATCCGGGTAGGTCCATACGTAAGCCAGCGCAGGTAAAGGTGATACACCCCTATCATCTTCGGTGGTGCCACTGAAGAAATTACCGGTTGGCTGACCACTAGAGTCAAATTCCGGAACGGTTGAACTTAATTCTGGGGATGAGAAAAAGAAGCCGATATCAAATTTGAGTTGATTTTCATCAAACACTGAGATAGCTGCGGGGTTCCATTGTAGTGCCCCCGAAATATCCAGAGGTTGTCCGGTGGCCGCTCCACCCATAGACATATTCACAGAACCAACTCCTTGCATAATATGTCCGGCTTGCGAAAATGTGGTCGTAGCAAGAAGCGAAAAGGCGAAAATTACCAGATAGTTTTTCATAATTAAAGTGCATTGGGCAACCCCTTACACCATTCGGATCCTTTGCTCCCGGTGATGGTGTTGCTGTTGTTAATAATAGGATAAAGGTACCCTCAAGAAATACGAAAAAGACTGATGAAAGTCATTGTTTACTTGGTGTGTAACCTATGTTACATAAGGCATAAAACCCTCAAAATCAATAATATATATATTTTTATATCATTTTTTAACTGAGGCTTCAATGGGTTTTTTATAAGTAGTAATAGAAAGAAAGTTAAAGCAAAACATTGTTCTCTTACCTAACTTTTATTTTTTATATTTAGAGACGTATTCAAAAGAATTCTTTTTATGAAAATCCTCTCCAGTATTTTACAGAAACTACTACTTATTGCCTTCCTTATTGGAACCTTCTTAATCACCGCTCAGGAAACACCGGAAATAATTGGTCGGTGGGACATCGAAGTTCAGCACGGCGACCAATGGCTGCCTTCCTGGTTAGAAGTAAAGCAATCTGGCAACAAGGCATTGGTAGGGTATTATGTCGGCGAATCAGGAAGCGCCCGTCCCATATCTAAGGTGCATTTTAAAGATTCTGGTTTTAATTTTAGCATCCCTCCCCAATGGAGTGGAACCCATGATATGCATCTTACCGGCACGGTAAATCAGGATGCCATGGAAGGCTACCTTTTAGACCATATGGGAAGCCCACATTATTTCCGGGGTCTAAGAGCTCCAAAATTGTTATATCCCGATCCGGATAGATGGTCTAAACCCAGATCTTTATTAAAAGAAAATACCATTGATGGTTGGACCACCCCGGCAGGTAGTGTGGCGAACCAATGGTTTGTAAAAGATGGTATCCTAACAAGTCCTGCATCAGGAGCTAATATAATGACCACGGAAGAGTTTATGGATTTTAAACTGCATATAGAGTTTAAATATCCTGAAGGCTCTAATTCCGGTGTCTATTTGCGCGGGCGCTACGAAGTACAGGTAGAAGATGGATATGGCAAAGAACCTTCCTCCATTTATTTGGGAGGTGTGTACGGCTTTCTAACCCCAAATGAAAATGTGGCCAAAAAAGCTGGTGAGTGGCAGGTCTATGACATAACCCTTGTAGGTCGCAGAGTTACCATAGTGGCCAATGGAAAGACCATCATTAGCAGGCAGATCATTCCTGGTATCACCGGAGGAGCGCTAAATAGTAAAGAAGGAACCCCAGGACCCATTCTACTCCAGGGAGATCATGGACCAGTAGAATACCGGAATATTTCCATTGCAACTCCTGAGTAATAAGGTTT
Source organism: Eudoraea sp. (assembly GCA_024639765.1). Classification (GTDB taxonomy): domain Bacteria; phylum Bacteroidota; class Bacteroidia; order Flavobacteriales; family Flavobacteriaceae; genus Muriicola. The sequence continues at coordinate 1,929 of JAHEHU010000159.1, read as the reverse complement.
TCGGGATATGAAGTGATAGCATTTTTCGTTTCCAACAGTAAAGGCGCTAGATGAAAAGATCTATTAGAACAGTTGCAAGTTATTTAGGCCTGGGCGTGCTATTACTTAGCTGTGATCAAATTTATTTTACCACTCCACAACCCATAGATGAGGTCAATATCAATACCTTCCCGGAAGCCATTCAGGGCATTTATCCGGACCAGAAAGATTCAGTAATCTTAGGTAATGACTACTTCCGAAGTGTTGACTATACTGATAAGAAAATCCCTAAAACGGAGGTTGATACGTCTGCTAATTATATTATAAAAGATGAGAGGATCTATATTCTGGATAAGGAAGAAGAAATAAAAGTAAAAGGGGGTTTTCCCTTTACATTGCAAGATGACACCCTATTTTATTCGGAAAGATCGATCATGGAAATTACACTTGGTAAAAAAGCATTTATAAGGAAAACAGGGAACAACTATATCCTGAATATAAAGGAGGAACATGAGTGGTACACCTTGGTTTTTATGGAAATAGCAGAGAATGGGGACCTTATTGCCAGGATCCTCAATGAAAAAGACCTGGAAAAAATGCGGGGTATCACCCGCATCTATGAGGACAATGGAGATCATTATCTTAGTGCAAAGATGACCAGTACAATGGTTAATGAATTCTTACAAAAGGGAATATTCTCCGATACCCTTTTACATTTGGAGAGTCGGAAAAAAGTACCTTTTAAAGAATAGGAAAAACTCATAATTAAACGCGATCTATCTCCTTTTTAGTGTTCACTTTTATGTGCTGTTTGGCAAGGTCCCTACATTTAAATAAACATATCATTCCTATGAAATTCTTGCTCGTTTTTTTTGGGCTGTGTTTGCTGAGCTGTTCCACTTCTGAATCAGAAACATTTGGTAGTTTACTGCAAGGCAGCCCTCAAATTGATGGTAAACAAGCCTACTTACCTTCCCCTTTTGTAACTGCCGGGAACCGGGTGTACCTGGTAGGTCATCAGGATGGGAGTTTTCCCGAGTTGGGATGGCATATCAAAGATGAGATGGGTGGACTCTGGGACCACCCCATTAAATTAATGGATGGTGTATTTTTTATGCTGCAAGGGGAAAATTTCACTGTCGCACTAAACAAGGCAGATGCATTTGTAAATTACCCATTCGCCAACAAACATACTTTTAACCTTACTGATCAAGACTTGGTTGTGGAACGCTGGCAGTTTGTTCCGGATGATGCAGAAGGGATTATTATACAGCTCATGATCAAAAATGAATCGGATCGCTCCCGGGAACTAGATGTGTTATTTGCCGGCTATGTGGACCTTCGCCCCACCTGGCTGGGTGAGCGCACAGGAATGGTCAATAGCCCCGATACGGGGTATTATCATGAGGACGACGACATTTGGGTGGTAAGGGACAGCCTCAATCCATGGTTTGTGACTTTTGGGGCGAATATGTCACCTAAAGATCATGGAAGGGATAAATCCTCTTATCATTGGAAAGACTTTGCAGCATCTTTGGGATATAATATTTCAATGCAACCCTGGGAATCCAAAACGATTCAATTTGCGGTCGCAGGATCTTATCGTTCTGAGGCCGAAGCTATTTTGACCTATAAGGAACTACAAGCCCGATCCCTTCATCTTTTTAGGGAAAAGCAGGCTCGGTATGCACAATTAGCCGATAGAACCAAACTTACTATTCCGGATAAACAATTGCAGGAAACCTTCGAATGGTTAAAATACAATTGCGACTGGCTGGTACGTAAAGTACCTGAAATAGGTACAGGGATAACTGCGGGTATCCCGGATTATCCCTGGTGGTTTGGGGTAGACAGCGAATACGCGCTCAAAGGCTATATGGCCATTGGGCAAACCGATCCCGTTTACAAAACCATTGCACTACTCGATAGTATCTCGGAAGTCACCAACGG
>JAHEHU010000064.1 GCA_024639765.1 Eudoraea sp. | reverse complement strand
AGTGATCCTAAAAAGTCGGCCAGGTAGATATCTTCCAACTCGCCGTTTCCTTTAATGACCGCAATGCGCTTTTTTTCTTTGATTCCCAATTTAGTAAAGGCGTCAGCAAAGGCGAATTCCAGATTTTGAACGGAATTGTTGATCCTGTCCTCCGCACTGGCACCCAATTTGTTTTTAAGAAGGGCTACCTTCACCGTTTTATCTCCATGAGTGACCATGGCCCAGGGAAAAACCAATTCCTGAGACACTTTACCTTCATTTTCCGTGGTCACATTAGCAGGGGTTAGGCCAATACTTTGTAATTGTGCCAGAGTTGCCTCCGCCTGGGAAGCATCCTCCATAGGATCTTCAAAAGTATATTTGAGATTACTGTTCTTATCGGAAAAATTCTCTAAAAGTTGCTCTGTTTCCACTTTAAGACGCTGAAACTCTGCCGGTAGCTCACCTTCCAACAGTACATCAATAATAACAGGGGTCTCAAATTTTTCTATCTGTGTCTTGGTAGCCTCAGATAAGGTAAATCGGTTATCCTCGGTTAGATCGAACCTAAAATAAATTAAAGACGCAAGGAGATTTATGAGTAATAAAAAACCTGATCCAAAAGCAATATTTCTAAGAATAGTTTTTTTCACTTCAGGCACGTTGTTTTAATCGGGTTACGGTGAGAAAGAGAAAAAATATGGTTATTGATACGAAGTAGGTCACATCGCGTGTATCTATGATGCCCCTGCCCATACGTTCATAATGGCCCCGCATCCCTAAATTTTTAATGAGTAAGGAACTACCGCCATCAGCGAGCAGCTCTGAAATACCTTGAAATCCTGTGTAAACGAATACCGCTATTAGAATGGATGTTAGGAAGGCCACTATCTGATTTTCGGAAAGGGTAGAGGCAAAGAGTCCGATCCCGGTATAAGCGGTTAACAACAAGATAATTCCTAAGTAGGCACCTATTACCAGGCCGGTATCAAAATTTCCGGTTTCGGTCCCCAAGGCGGAAATACTCCAAACATAGACCAAAGTAGGGATCAAAGCGATCACTGCCAGCGCCATGATCCCAAAGAATTTACCCAAGACCAATCCCCATGGACTTACAGGTTTCATAAGTAATAATTCAAGGGTACCTACTTTTTTTTCCTCAGAAAAACTTTTCATGCTTAATGCCGGAATTAGGAACAGGAAAATAAATGGTGACAACATAAAAAATGCCGAGAGATCTGCAAAGCCGTAATCGAAGACATTAAAAGGACCTTTAAAGACCCATAGAAGTAATCCATTGACAGTAAGGAAAAAGCCCATTGCCAGGATGCCCGTTGCGGTGGTGAAAAATGAAGTGATCTCTCTTTTAAAGATGGGGTACATAAAAACTAGTTTAAACTATGGATTTTCTCAACACTCCATGCCTGGGGAGTATCATCAAACAGCAATCTGGTACGTCCCCACACTTCCTTAAAAAAGTCGGAATTTCTATAGGCTTCCAAATGATCTTCTGATTCCCAATGACTATACGTAAAGAAGATGGAAGGATCATTGACGTCTTGATATAACTCCAATAACAAACATCCGTCATATTTTCTAATGACTTCCTTAGTTTCTTCGAATATGCCTTCAAAACTAGGGATATTTTCTTTTTTGAAAAGTAATTTTACGATGCGAACTATCATTTTATTTAAAATTTATGATCACTGTATCCCTGTAATCTAATCCCAGCAGGGATGAGGCACTTCCAACTGTATTCGGGTCACTTTTATAGATGGCCAATTCAATATAATCGGCAGAATTGAACAGGGCCAGCAGATCACCCGGGCCTTTGCGCTGCTGCTTCTCTAAATCAAAATCTATGATCTCACTATAATTGTTCATCATCTTCGTGATCTTCTTGTTCCTTGCCAACAATTCAAAATCACGCCCTTTACGATACGCCTCAAACAAACTTTTCTGAATATTAGTAACAACATTGCCATAATTGTCAATATAGATGACACTTCCCGCAATGGTATTCCCGTCATTTGTGATCCTGGGGGCAAATTCTTTCAGTTCTTTTAGGGCGTTGAATTTTTTACCAACAACTTCCAAAGTACCACCTCGTGCAATATGGCAGGCTACTTTTACAAAGACCTCCAAAACAGGAAAAGCACCAGGTTGGGGGATGGGGATCTTTAACTCCACCACCTTATCCGGCTTTATTTCCGAAGTGATAAGGCTACTAACACCGTTGTTGGCCAGGATAAAGTAATGCCCGTCCACAAACACAGCCAGATGTTGATTTTCTGCGGTACATTCAGCATCTACTCCCACTATATGAATAGTTCCTTTTGGAAACGCCTTGTATGAGTTTTTTAAGATATAAGCACACTCCTGAATATTGAAAGGGCTTATGGCGTGCGAAATATCAACAATTTGTGCATCTGCCAATTCACTATGGATGGTTCCTTTAATGGCGCCTACAAAATGGTCTTTGTGTCCAAAATCCGTAGTTAATGTTATGATCGCCATGCAAGACTGTTGATATTTTTTTGGGGTATCAAACTGTTTTATTCTTAAGTTTGTGTGTCAAAATTAAACAAAAAATCAGCGTTTCGAAATTAATATTCAACCCATTCTCATAACTCTTAGCTTCTTTGAACGAACTCACATTAGAACTCACAGAAATTAGTCCAAGGGAATTTTTTGGACACCAGAACGAACATATAGATCTTCTAAAAAAGTATTTTCCAAAACTCAAGATCGTAGCCAGGGGCAGTAAGATCAAGGTGTTTGGCGATGATCAACTCCTGGATGAGTTTGACAAGCGTTTTCATATGTTAACTGCTCACTTCGCTAAATACAACAAACTCGATGAAAATGTTATTGAGCGTGTTTTAACCAGCAATGGCAAGGATGACTATGCTTCCCCGGCGCAAAGTAATGATATACTGGTCCATGGGGTAAGTGGAAGGTACATTAAAGCGCAAACTGTAAACCAGCGCCGATTGGTAGATGCCATGTCCAAGAACGATATGGTCTTTGCCATTGGCCCTGCTGGAACCGGGAAAACCTACACTGGTGTTGCCCTGGCCGTTAGGGCTTTAAAGAATAAAGAAGTTAAAAGGATCATTCTAACAAGGCCCGCTGTAGAGGCAGGGGAGAATCTGGGTTTCTTACCGGGAGATCTTAAGGAAAAGCTAGATCCCTACATGCAGCCTCTTTATGATGCGCTTCGGGATATGATCCCAAGCGAAAAATTGGCTCATTATATTGAGAATGGTACTATTCAAATAGCACCAATGGCCTTTATGAGGGGTAGGACCCTGGACCATGCTTTTGTGATCCTGGATGAGGCTCAGAACACTACTCATGCTCAGATGAAAATGTTCCTTACGAGAATGGGAAAAGATGCTAAATTTTTGCTTACGGGAGATCCGGGGCAAATAGACCTTCCCAGAAGAGTGATATCCGGACTCAAAGAAGCTTTGCTTATTTTAAAGAATGTAGAAGGGATACAGATGATCTATTTGGATGATAAGGACGTGATCCGACACAAATTGGTGAAAAAAGTGATCGACGCCTATAAGAATATTGAGCATCAGAATTAAAGCTACATGGCCAATTCAATTACCGCTACTAATTTTAAGTTCCCGGGGCAACAAAAGGTCTATAAAGGGAAAGTAAGGGAAGTATACACCCTGCAGAATGATATAATGGTAATGATAGCTACAGACAGGCTTTCCGCTTTTGACGTAGTGATGCCAAAGGGCATTCCCTATAAAGGACAGATCCTGAACCAGATAGCCACGAAAATGATGGCTGCCACGGCTGATATAGTGCCAAACTGGCTCCTCGCTACCCCAGATCCAAATGTTGCAGTGGGATACGCCTGTGAACCTTTCAAGGTAGAAATGGTGATTCGAGGGTATTTGTCGGGTCACGCCGCACGGGAATACAAAAGCGGTAAACGAATGATATGCGGCGTATCCATGCCAGAAGGGATGAAAGAGAATGATGCGTTTCCCTCTCCCATTATTACCCCGGCTACCAAGGCTGAAAAAGGAGACCATGATGAGGATATTTCCAGGGAAGAAATTTTAAAGAGGGGAATTGTTACTGAGGCAGATTATCTTCTCCTCGAAAAATATACCAGCGCATTATTTCAAAGAGGGACAGAAATTGCCGAAAAAAGGGGATTGATATTAGTAGATACCAAATATGAATTTGGCAAACGAAATGACGGAACTATTGTTTTGATCGATGAGATACATACGCCGGATTCTTCGCGCTACTTTTACAAGGAAGGGTACAAGCAACGACAGGATGATAATGTACCACAAAAGCAGCTTTCCAAGGAATTTGTCAGACAATGGTTAATTCAGAATGGATTTCAGGGGTTGGAGGGGCAGACAGTACCGGAAATGTCTGATGAATATATACAGTCGGTTTCGGAACGATATATTGAGTTGTACGAGAATATTACGGGGGAGAAATTTCAAAAGGCAGATATTTCCAATGTTGCTCAAAGAATTGAGAAAAATGTGCTTCTCTATTTAAATGAAACCACTTAAGAAGAGCATCAACTATCTTCAGAGTTGGGTGCCTTACTTAAAATCTACGATATGTTGTAATTCTTCCTTATTTAATAAGATAATCCTTTTGGCGTGACCCATAGTAATCAGGCCTTCTTCCTTGAATTCTGAAAGGGTACGGATCGCAGTTTCTGTAGCAGTTCCTATCATTCCCGCAAAATCTTCTCTGGGAATGTCAATACCCTCCTCAGGAAAATCTTTTATGATTCCTTTTTTGTGCAAGTCCAGAAGGGCCTTAGCCACTCGCTGACGTACCGAGGAATAGGCCATATTGACCAATTGCTCCTGTACCTCTATGAGGTTGTTAGAAATGATATCCATAAACTTATGGGCCACTTCTTTATTTTCGTAAAGCAGATGAATGAAGTTTGATTTTGGAATACCGTATGCTTCGGTATTTTCAATGGCCATAGCTGATTCAAGATAAACACCCTTTGGATTTAAAAGGGACAATTGACCTATAAAATCTCCTGCCTTGTATAAGCTTGTTACAAACTCCTTGCCCGATTCCATTGATTTGTAGGTCTTTACCGTGCCGTTTTCAACAAAGTACAAGGCATGAGCAGCATCGCCTTCCCTGAAGATAAGCTCCTTTTTATTGTAATTTTTTGGAAGATAATCCCTCGTAATTGTAATATGTTCCAGGTTTAGATAGCGAGATGCATCCTGAAGGAATTCATGAATTCCTTCTAGATTTTTAGGGAATTCCTTTCGTAAAAAATCAGCTTTTTTCAAACGACTGGTAACGGCCTCGAGAAGTTCGTGTTCCTCGAAGGGTTTTGTGAGGTAATCATCAGCCCCCAGGTTCATGCCTTTACGAAAATCTGATTTGTCCACTTTGGCGGTTAAAAAAATAAATGGTATTCTGGCTGTTTCAACTTCCTTACTTAGTTCCTCCAACACTTCGTAACCATCCATGACAGGCATCATTATGTCGCAAAGTATCAAGTCTGGTTTTACCGTTTTAACCTTTTCAATACCCACTTTGCCATTCTCGGCAGTGGCGACTTCATAGTTGGACAATTCCAATATATCGGCGGTGTTTTCGCAGACATCTTTGTTGTCTTCTATCAGTAGAATCTTTGTCATAATTAAAACGTATATATTATCACCTCTATTCTTTATCTCATTGGAAAGGCTACTCTAAATACAGATCCTTTTCCTGCTTCACTTTCAAAGCTTACAGTACCGCCCAAAAGTTCAGTGTACTGTTTTACGATATGTAATCCCAGACCTGTGCCCTGCATGTTTAGACTATTTTCAGCACGAAAAAAACGTTCAAAAAGATTGGCCTGTTCCAAAATGGGAATGCCAATACCCTTATCCTTGACTTCTATGCATATTGTTTTCTTTCCACTTTTCAAATTCAATTGAATATCCTGATCTATATCAGAATACTTAATTGCGTTAGACAATAAATTGATGAGGATATGTTGCATTAACTTTTGATCCAGGTAGACCTCAATTGTTTTTTTGTTGGATTTCATCTGTAGGGTTTGCCCTCTTTTTTTTGTTGGGCGGATCTCATCGAGCAGCGCCTTTGAAAATGAAACCAGATCAAAATAAGTTGGTTTTAAGGCCACCTTTCCTTCCTCCAACTTGCCCAAAGACAAAAAGTCATTCAGTATTACTACTAAATTCCTGACATTGGATTTGATCTGCCTGATATATTTTTCACGTTTTTCTTTCTTACCTGCTTCATTTTGTTTTTCAATAAGTATAGCTGAGGACAAAATAGCACTCAAAGGTGTTCTGAACTCATGGGAGGCCATAGAAATAAAACGTGATTTCAATTTGTTGAGTTCCTGCTCCTGCACCAGCGCTTTACGAATTTCAACTTCTGCCTCTTTCAGTTTGGTAATATCGTTATAGACAAAGAGCGTCCATTTTACGATATCGTTACCATTCAAAAGGGGAGAGGAGTTTACGGCATAGGTCTTGTTCATGAAACGAGTCTCAAAGGAAAGGTGTTCACCTTGCAGTGTTCTTTTGACATCTTCTTTGATGCGGACAATCCTTTCTTTTGAAAAAGCATCGATTTCATCAATGTTGAGTCCTTCGAATTGATTTTTTTTAAAGCCCAACCGGTACAGTTCTCCTCCATCAATATAGACAATATCAAAATCGGCATTGATTACGATAATGACCCCTTTGGGAAAGTTTTTTGAGATAGCTGTAAACATCGCCTGACTGGCCAATGACTTTTTTTCGGCTGCCTTGGTCTCCAACATCTGATCCTCCAGCGTTAAATTTGCGTCAATAAGCTTCTGTAAGATTGCCTGACACACCTCGGTTCGTTCCCGCACTTCTTGCTCAAGATCAGATGCATATTCTCGAGATATTCCGCGGCTTTTTTCGAGTTCTTGACGTATTACATTTTGCTCAATCGTCATGCTCCTCAGGTGGGGAAGGTTAGAAATAGTTTCACAATAAGGTCTTGAGGATTTCTCCCGCTCCGAAGTATCTATTGCAAAAAAGATATCTACTTGCTTGTCTGCAATTTTTGACCTAATCACCCTTAATTCCACATGAAATTGCTCGCCATTTTCTTTTAAACCCAATAGACTAAAATGTTGGCTCCTTCGCTCAATGTCTTGTCTTTTGGTATTAGTGGAGTATGTACCTACTCTAATTTTACTGAATGTGTCAGGAAACAATTCCTCTATTTTTTTCCCTTCCAGGTCCTCGGCATTGTAACCAAACATTTTGCAGCAGGCATTATTCGACTTAAGAATGTAACCGTCTTGATCCACTACCAAAATAGCTTCGAAATAAGAATCGAATATGGTCTCATAAACAGTGATGTCAGCTACAGCATTTTTCATTCTACTTTATTTTCATTTTTTAAGTTATGTATCCTACTTTAGTCTATCAGATAGCTATATTGTATTTGTATCCATACGTCGTAATTTGGGAAGCATATCAGGATAATTGTTCTGTAAGAAAGCCATCAAATCTTCCCTGACCTTGCATCGTAAATTCCATGCATTCGTGGCATTTTCTACACTGAAATCGGTCCGTATTTCCATGGTACGATCTTTAATTTTGGTTACGAAAACATCCATTTTTTTCTTGTCCCAGAGCGGGTCATCAAGAAGGATTTCCTTTAATTTTTTTCGCAGTTCGTTCACGGGGAAGGTGTAATCCATTTGAAAATGAACGCTTGCGATCACTGGTTTTGAGTTGAACGTCCAGTTCACGAATGGTTTGTCATTAAAATAGTTCAGGGGCAGTACAAGTCGGCGCCAGTCCCATGTCTTAACAACTACATAGGTTAGCGTAACGTCCTCTATTTTGCCAAACTCACCCTCAATGACCACTTCGTCATCTATTTTCAATGCCTGAGTAAAGGCCATCTGAAAACCTACGATCAGATTAGCAATAGATTTTTGGGCGGCAACGCCAATGATTATACCCGCTACGCCCGCCGAGGTCAAAATAGTATTTCCCAATTGCCGCACGCCAGGGATGTTCCATAAAATTGAAGCCACAGCAATGGTTATGATAATGACCATACCAATACTTTTCAGAAAGCGTAGCTGGGTTATGACTTTACGGTCGCTCGCAATATACCTGTCTTTTGTTGTGAACTTTTGTTTAACTACTTCCTCCATGACATAAAGCATCGCTATCAATACCCACGAAAAAGAAAGAATGATCAGCGCTTCAAGCAGCTTGTCCCACAAAATCCCCAGGTTAAAATACGATATGACTGGTAACAGCAATAACAATGGGATAAAAAGATAAATCGGTTTTTTAAGAAGTTTTAAGAATTGCTCTTTAAGGACCGAAGGATGCCTTTTATGAGATCGTCTTAAAATAAAGGAGCCCGTCCAACTGATTAAAAGCCCCAAAAGAATGGCCAGGGTTGGTATCACAATAAACGCCAACCATGACTCTTTACCGAACAATAATGAAGAGAAAGTCTCCATATATGTTTTTTATAAAATTAGGCTTATAATGCCTTATGATATATGACATTTATCATGAACTAAACCTTAAATACAAACTGACCGATCATGATTGTCAAAAAAGCCTTGCAACTGACCAAGGTCATTTCAGATCTAGATATCGCTATGTATCTTGGGATTGAAAATAATATTAATAAATATAAAATACAGAAATCATGACAAACAACAGTGGAGTATTATTAGCGTTATTGTCTGGAGCAGTCATTGGTGCAGGTGTAGGTATCCTATATGCCCCTGACGAAGGAAAGAAGACCAGAAAAAGAATTAAACGTAAGGTAGAAGATACCAGCCATGAAATCTCGGAACGTCTTGCCCATGCCAAGGACGAACTGACTAAGTCTGCCAACGAACAAAAAGATAAATTTGAAGTTAAATTGGAAGATGCAATCTCAACAATGAGTTATAAGGCAGATGACATCATCGCCACTTTAGAACGAAAATTGGAAGACCTTAGAAAGAAAAATGCCCAACTTCATAAATAGTGTCGTATGGCCTTTGATGAAATGAAGAAGGATCTAATGGAGGCTGATGCCGATATTAGATCCTATCTTGAAAATAGCGAGGAGTATATCAAGCTTAAAATATTTAAGGTACTGATGGGCGTTCTTATATCTGGCGCACAATTTATGTTAGTTGGTGCCCTGGCTCTTTTGGCCTTGTTCATACTGTCTTTCGCCGCCTCTTTTGCCATAGGGCAGGCGTTGGAAAGTAATTTCTATGGCTTTATAATAATAGGCGGAATCTATGTAGTTATTGCCATTCTATGTTATGTATTTAGGGAAAGGCTTAATGAACCCCTATTACGTAAATTCTCTAAACAATATTTTGATTAAAATGGAAGCAGAATACCGTTCTTTTTCGGAAATAGACGACCGTCTTCGCATATTAAAATTGCGACGCGAGATCGATAAGGAAAGTATAAAGCTGCACTTAAAACAAGCCAAATTTAACTTTTATCCTTTGCAATTGATGGGAGGAGTTAGTGGTATAGTTCAAAAAATTGCTTTAACATTTGCAGTAAAAAAAATATCCCAGTTATTCCATAGAAATTCTGAAGACAAAAAAAAGAAGCAGATCCCAAGTGGGGTTGAATAACAAGGGACAATTAAAATAATATACAGTACGCTGTTCCTTGTGGATCATATGGTTCCTTATATCAGCATATAGGCTTAAGGATAGCCTCCAACACGGATTGTTCCTATCCGAACGGGGATGGGAAATAGACTTCTTATAATACTTTTTGAGCCTTACGGTGAAAGGCTGCTTAATGCTTCTTTTTTGATATTAAACACCCGTATCTTTCTTGAAAATGAATCGAATCGCACCCCGCTAAGCACACGCAGTTTGTAGAAAAGGGAAATGACTACAGAGCAATTACCGATTTACAATATGGTTAGGCACATTTCCATTTATTTCAATGTTTAGATAACATTGAGCTATGAGGCACTCCTGCTTATAAAAGCAACAGATACTTGCTAAGTGAATTTGTTTAGTAATGTTTTTGCAACCTATTTGTACTTGGTTAAGAACGAAAAGAATTCTTTTTTCAGGTTAGCATAAATCTGACGTTGGGTTTGAATCCGATCTCTAAATTTCATATGTCTTTTTACCAAAGCGAAATCCATCGATTCGTTTCCTATCTTACTATGACCTGCAATGCTGGCTTCGTGTTCTTCAATGGTTTCTTGTAGGTCGTCTATTACGCCGCCATGGAGAATAAATTCATTTTGGTAATGTTCTAATTGTACTAAAACTTCTTTGGTTGTCCATCGGGTAATCATTTCGCTTAGTCGGTTATTAAAAGTTTTTAATTCATCTTTCCAAAAATCGAGTTCTGACTTCCAGTTTTGGTGTTCAAAATGACAGTTTTCATCGTACACCACTTCCGTTAATTTTTCCATGATGATTATTTTATAAATTTTTAAAATATTGGTATTTGTTCTCTACTATATCCCAAAAGTATTTTAAGTGGATCTAGTATGAAATGATGCAGGTCATTTATGATGTGGATTTGGAGTATTTCCTTTGTTACTTAAATAGGAAGTCATGAAAAAAAAGGAAGTATTAAAATCACTTTTGTTTACTGTTGTGATAGTTATTTTTTTGTTGTTGACAAGCTGTGGTCCGGTCATCCTCTCATCACGCTACAATAATCCACCACCTCCCTGGTTTTATCCAAATCGGGTTGAATTGGTTCGCTATGTGTATTTTCCGGAGTACAGTATCTATTATGATCTTTCGGCCAGAACGTATTTGTATTTGGATGGAGGCGTTTGGATACGGCGAGAGGTATTGCCGACTCGCTACCAAAGAATTGATTTAAGACGTTCTCGCTATGAAAGGGTACGGAATTATAATGATGATAATATTCGGAGGTACCATGAAGAGAACAATGCGAATAGGGGTAGGAGTAATGTAAACACTCCAAGAAATAAGAGAAGTAGAAATCAATAATATTCGTTTGGTAAATTATCAGACTGAAGAGGCCTGCTGGTTACTGTCTTCAGTCAGTGCTAGGTCTGAAATTTTACAAAAGCTTTGACATTATTAGAAATAGCTGTTGGATACAGTGCTATTTATTTTGAGTATTTCAAATTTCCGAGGTATCACGGACAACCAGGAAGGGAATGTGTACATGAAACCCGATCTGGTCTATGTTTTGTTTGATCAGTATCCGTTCAAAAAAGGAGTGGCCATGGTTCATCATTGCTAACAGGTCTATTTGATGGTCCTCTATATACTCCAGAATTGCTCCGGGCATTGTTTTACCCATGACCTCCACCTCGGTATTAGATGTATTTCTAAGATGTTTTAACAGCAACTTTTTGTTTTCTGCGTGGGCCTTTGGAAGATTGAGTTCTTCCTTTACATGGAGAACCGTAATCTTGGCCTCATGTATTTTCGCGGCTTCTACGATGGTGTATACTTCTTCTTTTTTATAGGGCGATGAGTAATCCGAAGGAAATAGTATATTCTTGATCGGATTGAATTTACAGTGTTCAGGAATAACCAAAACAGGCACCTTTGCTTTTCGGATAACAAAAACGGTACTGGTACCCAGAAATAATTGTTTCACACCGGTAGCTCCTTGGGTTCCCATGACCACCATATCAATACCTTTTTTTTCGGATAGTTCATTGATCTCATCTGTCAGGGTATTAAAAGCTGATGCGATCTCAAAAGTGTGTTTCGGATTAGGATATTGTTCTTTCACATCTTTCAGTGTTTTTTCCAATCCTGCCACAGCAACATCTACTTCCATATCGGGTATTGCACTAAAAGCAGGGCCACCCATCGCATAGTCCATCCTATAAAAGGCCGGGATATAGGTATGCAAAAAGTAGAATTTGCACCTTTCGGACTTAAAAAATTCCATGGCATATGAAATTGCATTCCATGCGTTATTGGAAAAGTCTGTAGGAATGAGAATGTTTTTCATTTGTCTTTATTTGAGTTGTATTATCAAAGATACTTGCGGAAAATTGCTTTTGAAATGACGAAGGTCATTTGGTATATAAGTAGAAACATTCAAATTTATACTTCACTTAAAACTATAGATTATGGCACTCAATTTCAATCAATACGCAACAGAGGGGAACACATTTCTTAAGGAGTACACAAAGGAATTAAACCTCGGAACTGATACAGATAAGGCTGGACGTATTTTCATAGCCATTATGCACGCCCTACGGGATATTATCCCACCCGAAGAATCATTACAATTTATAGCGCAATTACCCATGTTCATCAAAGGTGTTTATGTACACGGATGGAAGCTTAAAAAGAAAAAACCCAAGATAAAACATATGGCAGAGTTCATAGATCTTGTGAGAAAACATGATGGTCCTGCCGCAGTGAACGATTTTGAATACAGTGAAGAGGTTGCCGAACGATATATCAACACTACATTTATATATCTTAGGAAATATATCTCTTTGGGTGAATTAGAGGATATCCGGGATGGATTACCCAAGGAGTTGAAAAGTATGGTATATTCAAATTTAATGTTTCATTAAATATTGTCCTACCTCTCAGATACAGATACAGTTATTACGACCGGATTTCAAAATATTCGTCCGTTGATATTATAAATACCTGAATTATTTCAGCCCCGAAATAATAAATACGGACAGATTTATCCTGAACGGTAGTTGTAGTACCAAAGAATTCAAATGAAGTTTTCTTATTGTTCTTTGGGTTTAAAGTATATATCCTGAAATACTCTTATCACTAAAATGAGAAAGGTTCGACCCTGGCTAAAACCAGAGCGAACCTTTTCTATTGTTAAGTGCCTTTCCAATTGGTACTTAAAAAGAATCCGGGATACTTTTTTAAATATCCCGGATCCCAAGAAGACTTTATTCATCCCAATAAACGCTTACACTGGCCCTTCCTACAATCTATTGCTAGATTTATTCAGCACTCAAAAGGTGTAATGGGGTTTAAAAGTTCTTCTCTTTTTTTCTTCGGATTTCTGTTTCCCCACGAACCAAAAACCGAAAATATTTTTAAAGAAGTATAATACTTCTAAACATGATGCTAAAATAAAGCATAAAAGTAAGCTTGAAAATGATATATATCAGTTTAGTGCTTTTTTTTAATTTTTTATTGTTTTTTTCTGGCATCCTTTTCCGCTTGCCTATCTAATTTCCTAAAATATCCCCTAAACAAAAAGTTGTGTTTTAGCGCTTCCATATTTTCATTGAACCTTTCTACCCCCTGTTCCACATTTTGTATGGTGCTTTGCAATTGGTTGACCAAAACAGTATCCTTGGTTAAATAATTTAAGGCACCATCATCTTTTGTTATGGCCACGGACAAACTATCTAAATTTTGAGTTAAGGACCGAATTTTAATACTCGAAGCTTCCAGATTACCAATAAAGGTCCTTACTTGTTTCCCAGAAAGGGTATCATTGAGTAAAATACCCAGGGCACTATTTTCAACATCAATGTTTTTTATAAGGTTGTTCAGCTCACTTATGGTTGTATTGGCTCCGTTACTTGCGTTCTTTAAGTTCGTTAAGGTCTCTTGCAGGTCTTTTGCCATAAGTGTATCGTTAAGTAACCTGCCTAAGGTCCCTTTTCCATTGTTCAGCGATGCAGTTATTCTTAAAAGATCCTCTGTAAGCATGGCTGCATTTTCATTGGTTACGCTCAGAGTACTCAGCATATCGGCGGTCGCAATGCGGCTAAGTGACTGAATCTCATCGCCATATTTTACCAATGGTGCTATTCCATCGCCTGGAATAATATTGATAATCATGCTTCCTACAAGTCCATCCGTGGCAATGGCCGCAACGGCATTTGTTTTGATATGGTCTTGCATGTTTTCCTGGATTACCATACGAACCCGAATGGTGGTATCATTTTCCATTTCGATACCCGTGACCGTCCCTATATTAATACCCGAATAGCGCACATTGTTTCCTTTTTGCAGCCCGCTTACATTTTTGAAAGTGGTGTAAATGCTAATGGTGTTGCCGAAAAGGTTTTGTTGGTTGCCTATAAGATAGGCAGCAATTAACAACAGCAGGGTTCCTATGATAACAAAAATTCCCAGTCTTATTTTTTCTGATACTGTCTTTTCCATAATTCAAAAATTAGTATACTACTTCGTTAAGATCTTTCCTTATAACGGTCCTAAAACAGATGAACCCAAGCAAAACAATTTTTGTTTGTGCGAGACTTCGTCAAACCCATTAATATGCCATTGTTTAAATCACAATTTCTCTGCTCCTTTTCTTTTTACTATTCCTTAAAAAATGCCTCTACTTTGGGGTCGGTCGATTTTATTAGTTCCGAATAAGTACCCTCGGCATAGTTAGTCCCATCAACTAAAAGGATCATTCGCTCCGAAATGACTCTTGCACAGTCTACATCATGCGTGATGATTAGGGATGAGGTGTCATATTTCTTCTGGATGTTTCTCATAAGTTCAATTATCTCTTTGGAAGTAATTGGATCCAAACCGCTTGTTGGCTCGTCGTATAGAATGATCTTTGGACGTAATATAAGTGTCCGCGCCAGTGCAACACGCCGTTTCATGCCACCGGAAAGTTCTTCGGGCATGAGTTCCATCGTATGGGCAAGCCCTACACTTTCAAGTGCTTCCAACACTAGGGGGGTAGTATCGGTTACCATTCCCAATTTTTCTTTATGTCTTCGCATCGGAAATTCCAAATTTTCGCGCACTGTCATGGAATCGTACAACGCACTTCCCTGAAACAAAAATCCGATTTCCGAACGAAGCACATCCAGGGTCTCCCTATCCAAAGCCTTTATTTCCTTCCCCATAACAGAAATGTATCCGCTATC
>JAHEHU010000063.1 GCA_024639765.1 Eudoraea sp. | reverse complement strand
TTTAGTTCTTATGATTATTGTCTTAATCTTGGCGGTATCAGCAATATTTCTTTTGTTCTGGATAACAAAAGAGTGGCTTATGATATTGGAATAGCCAATATGTTGCTGAATTACATTACGGAAGGTGCAGGATTAGCGTATGACAAAGGAGGCGCTATGGCGCGACAGGGATCTTTACTGCCTAAACTGTTTGAGCAACTGAATGCTCTTGATTACTATGCATTACCATATCCAAAATCGACAGGATATGAATGGTTTTCAAAAGAAATTATCCCTTTGATAGATAGACAGGACGCATCAATGGAATCTCTATTACATACCTCGGTTCATCACATATGTGAACAGATCGCAAGGCAGTTACAATCACTTCAAGTTGAAAAAGAAAAAACATTGTTGATCACCGGGGGCGGTGCTTTCAACACCTATCTGACCGAAGTTTTACAGAACAAACTTGGAAAAAAGATCGTACTTAAGATCCCTTCTAACCAGTTGATTGAGTTCAAAGAAGCACTGATCTTTTGTCTTATGGGTGTATTGCGTCTGGAACAGGAGATCAACGTATTGCATAGTGTTACAGGTGCCAGTAAGGACTCATCTTCCGGAGTGGTTTACCTGCCATGTTAAAAGGCCCTGCCATAGAACCTAACTTATAAGGGAATGTTACCGTGCTTTTTGGAGGGTAATGATACCTCCTTTTTTTCCAGCATGCGAAAGGTCTTAATGAGTTTCCGCCTCGTATCTTTAGGTTCCACGATCTCATCAATAAATCCTCTTTTTGCAGCTCTGAAAGGATTTGCAAATTTTTCTGCATATGCTGCCTCTTTTTCAGCCAACTTTTGTGCCGGATCATCAGCTTCCATTATTTCTTTGCGGAAAATAATCTCACTGGCACCCTTGGCACCCATCACCGCGATCTCTGCAGTGGGCCAGGCATAGTTGAAATCGGCCCCAATATGCTTAGAGTTCATTACGTCATAAGCGCCACCATAAGCTTTCCGTGTAATGACGGTTACCCGTGGAACTGTTGCTTCACTTAAGGCATAGAGTAACTTAGCTCCATTTACAATGATCCCGTTCCATTCCTGATCTGTTCCGGGCAAAAATCCGGGCACATCAACCAAGACTAGTAAGGGTATATTAAAACTATCACAGAACCGTGTGAATCTGGCCGCTTTCCTGGAACTGTTGACATCCAGAACTCCTGCCAAAAACATTGGTTGGTTGGCTATAATACCAATGCTCCTGCCCGCAAGCCTTGCAAAACCAACAATAATATTCTCAGCGAAGTCTTTATGGATCTCATAAAAACTCTCTGCATCAATTAAGCCTTTAATTACTTCATGCATGTCATAAGGCTTGTTCGGATTGTCTGGCACAAGTCCTTCCAGGACCTCCCTAACCTCTTCGCCTATTTCATATGGAAGATCTTTAGTCTTTTCACGATTGCTTTGCGGTATATAGCTCAATAATTTCTTAACATCTTCGAGGCATTCAATGTCGTTTGTTGATGTTTTATGTGCTACGCCAGATTTTATGGCATGTGTACTCGCCCCGCCCAATTCCTCAGAAGACACTTCCTCATTTGTTACTGTTTTAACGACGTTAGGACCTGTCACAAACATATAGCTTGTTTCTTCCACCATAAGGGTAAAATCTGTAATGGCAGGCGAATAAACGGCACCTCCTGCACAAGGCCCCATTATAGCCGATATCTGTGGAATAACCCCCGATGCCTTTACATTCCGATAAAATATATCAGCGTATCCACCAAGAGATCTAACGCCCTCCTGTATACGGGCTCCACCAGAATCATTAAGGCCTATTACCGGTGCTCCAACATTCATCGCCAGGTCCATGATCTTACAGATCTTTTCTGCATGTGTTTCTGATAGCGCTCCCCCAAATACAGTGAAATCCTGTGCGTAGATATAGACCAATCTTCCGGCTATGGTTCCATACCCTGTTACAACTCCATCACCGTAATAAATTTCTTTATCCATCCCAAAATCGGTAGTACGATGGGTGACCAACATACCCATTTCCTCAAAAGAACCTTCGTCTAATAGATACTCCACGCGTTCTCTGGCGGTCAGCTTTTTTTTCTTGTGTTGCTTTTCAATACGATTCTGACCCCCACCCTGAAGGGCCTTTGCAATTCTTTCATCTAATTTTTTTCTCGTTGTACTCATTGTTAAGACGTTGGGATTCTTAATATTTTTTGATCTGCCAGGTATTGTTTAAGCGCAATGAGGGCCGCAACTTCTGCTTCTTCTTCTGCTTTCTGTTGTAGGATCTCCGGGGAGTAATGATTCTTTACGAAATGTGTGTCAAAATTTCCGGACCTAAAGGCTTCGTGTTCAAAGACAAACCTGCCAAAGGGAAGCGTGGTTTGTACTCCTTCCACAATATAGTCATCTATGGCCTTTATCATGAGCTGCAGGGCCTCTTCCCTACTCTTTCCATAAGTTATAAGTTTAGACAGCATAGGGTCGTAATAAATGGGGATCTCCATACCTTCTTCAAAACCATTATCTACGCGAACACCCTCTCCCTCCGGCAAACGATAGGTATTTAAGGTTCCTACGCTAGGTAAAAAATTAGAAAGTGGGTCCTCAGCATAAACCCTGAGCTCTAACGCATGACCATTAATTTTAAGATCTTCTTGTTTCATAGGTAGTGCTTCACCCCTGGCCACTCTGATCTGTAGTTCTACCAGATCTACCCCGGAAATTAGTTCTGTAACCGGGTGTTCTACCTGAAGGCGGGTATTCATCTCCAAAAAATAAAACTTATGGTCAGCATCCATCAGGAATTCCACAGTGCCAGCCCCAAGATAATCACAAGATCTGGCAACCTTGGTGGCTGCTATACCCATTTCTTGCCTTTGTGACTTACTCAGAATTGCCGAAGGAGCTTCTTCTACTACTTTTTGATGCCTTCGTTGAATACTGCATTCCCTTTCAAAAAAATGAAGAATATTACCATGGCTATCGGCCATGATCTGTATTTCTATATGCCTGGGTGAGCTCACATATTTCTCAATAAAGACAGAACCATCTCCAAAGGCAGAGGTAGCTTCAGAAATTGCGCGCTCCATTTGGGAAGCCAGATCTTTTTCCTTTTCTACGATACGCATTCCTTTACCCCCGCCACCGGCAGAGGCCTTTATCAAGATCGGGAAACCAATTTCCTTGGCAATGGCTTTAGCTTTTTCTATGTCGGATATTGCCTCATCTATCCCCGGAACCATGGGGATATCATAGTGCTTTACTGCTTCTTTTGCGGCCAATTTACTTCCCATCATCCTTATAGCCTTAGGTTTTGGCCCAATGAAGATGATTCCACTTTCTGTGACGGCTTCAGCAAAAGCTGCATTTTCGCTTAAAAAACCATAGCCGGGGTGAATGGCATCGGCATTAAGGCGTTTTGCCTCTTCTATGATCTTAGACCCATTCAAATAGGACTGGTTAGACGGTGCTTCCCCAATCCAGACAGCCTCATCAGCAAATTTCACATGAGGCGCATTGCGGTCTGCGGTAGAATACACTGCCACTGTTTTTATACCCATTTTTTGGGCTGTTTTCATTACCCGGATAGCAATTTCTCCACGGTTGGCAACAAGAATTTTTTTCATTCTTTAAAGAGGTTTATTCATAAGAGATCAGTAATTGTTTTTTATCGACCGTATCCCCTTTTTTGACAGTGATACTTTTGATAACTCCTTCCCTAGGGGACGTAATAACATTCTCCATTTTCATGGCTTCGAGTATAAGCAAGGGCGAATCCTCTGTGACTGCTTCCCCTTCCTTCACGTGAATATCGAGTATTAGACCAGGCATAGGAGCAATTATATTACTTATGTTCTTGCTAGATCCAAGGGAAAATCCCATCTCCGTGATCTGCTGATCCAGATCATTCTTTAGTATGACCTTATAGGTTTCATTCTTAACTTTGATAAGATATGTGCGATCATGAAAGGAATTTGCGACCACCTCCACAGTGAAAGGTTTGCCTTCCCTTAAAACATGATATTTTGATTTAGAGGTTTGAAGGGCATCTAGTGAAATAAGGTCTTCCTTAGAAAAAGAAAACTCATAGGTCTCATTTACAGAGACTTTAAAGCGTTGAGACATATCTATGTTACTATTTCAGGGTTGCAATAAGGGTAAGATATAGAAAAAAAGGGTGGTCGTAAAATTTTTATCTCTTTCACAATAAGATATCCCCCTTGCGAAGTGGAAAAATATATTTAGTATGGTATCTCAAATCTGTGATTGATATCAATTTACAATACAGGAATGTATTATAGCTAGGTACACGTAAATCATGCTGCTCTATACAGGCAGATATGCAACCAAATCCTTATTTTTGAATAAAACAAAGTGAGTATGTTGATCATAGGCATTGCAGGTGGAACAGGTTGTGGAAAAACCACAGTAGTGAACCAGATCATCAATGAAATTCCTGAAGAGGAAGTAGGGGTGATATCCCAGGATTCCTACTACAATGACCTTTCTCATCTATCCTATGCTGAACGAAGCAAGATAAATTTTGATCATCCCCGTGCGATCGACTTTGAGTTGTTGGGGGAACACCTCAGCATTCTTCGAAAGGGTGAACCCATAGACCAGCCTGTGTATTCCTTTCCCAAACACAACCGAACAAAAGATACTATTAGAACACATCCGAGAAAGGTAATGATAGTGGAAGGTATCTTGATCCTCACACATCCGGCAATCCGGGAAATGTTCGATATTAAAATCTATGTTCATGCAGATTCTGACGAACGACTTATCAGAAGACTTAAACGCGATATCAATGAACGAGGAAGAGATATTGAAGAAGTACTCTCCCGTTACCAAACAACCCTAAAGCCAATGCATGATCAATTTATAGAACCAACGAAAGAATATGCAGATATAATTATCCCCAATAATAAATATAATACAGTGGCCGTAGACATTGTCCGTACCATAATAACTGATAAACTTACCTGAACACGATGGGACTGAAAGATCTTAGAGCAAAAAAATGGTTTGGTATTGTAACCAACATTTATGTTGTGGTCCTGACGGCATTTGTTATTTGGATGGTGTTTTTTGATACGAATTCACTAATGATACATTTGGAATTGAAAAAACAAATTAAAACGCTTGAAAAGCAGCAGGAATTCCTTAAAAGCGAAATAGAAAAAGATAAAAAAACCCTGGAAAAACTTTCGGACCCCAAGGAACTTGAAAAATTTGCCAGAGAACAATATTATCTAAAAAAGAAAAACGAGGAGATTTATCTGATCGAGTATGAGGATAGTCTGAAAAATAAGCAGGATGACGATGACCAATAAATTTTACGATTTTCCAGGTGTATCCTCCAAAGCCTGGAAACAACAAATCCAGGCAGGTCTTAAAGGGGAAGATTACAATGAACAATTGGTATGGGAAGGAGCAGATCATATTGCAGTAAAACCTTTTTATAATTCTGAGGATCTGGAGGAACTTCCCCTGCATTACATAGCCACTCCCACAAGCTGGAAGATAGGCCAGGTATGTCTTGTCCAAAAAGCCGAATCGGCTAATAAAAAGGCTGTCGATGCTCTTCTGCGGGGCGCCGAGAGCTTGTATTTTATACTTCCTTCACCCAGTGTAGATATAGAAGTACTCCTAAAGGGTATTGATCTGTCAGTAATTCCCATCCATCTGGAACTGCTGTTTGTGTCGCAAGACTTCACTAATAAATTAGCATCACTCAAGACATATAAAAATGCCAACTTTTTCATCCATATGGATGTTTTAGGCGGCCTTGCCAGAACAGGGAATTGGCAAGATTCGATGGAAAAAGATATGGCTTCCATGGTGCAACTGGCAACGTCCCTACCGGGTTTTCATACACTTTCCATAGACGGAGCGCTTTTTCAAAACGCAGGCGCCAATAGAATTCAGCAATTGGCCTATATGTTGTCGCAGGCAAATGAATATTTGCATCTCTTTAGCAATCAAAAGAACCCTGTGCCCTTTGCTGAACCGACCTTTAAAGTTGCTGTAGATTCAGACTATTTCTTTGAGGTTTCTAAATTAAGGGCGCTAAGACTGCTTTGGCAAACATTGGCCCCTTCCTATAATGCCCCAACAACTTGTCATATTATTGCACAGCCAAGCAAACGCAACAAGACCCTGTATGAATACAATGCCAACTTATTGCGTACTACCACAGAATGTATGGCTGCAATTAATGGAGGGGCAGATACCATTTGTAATCTCCCTTATGATGCCATCTATCATAAGGAGAATGAATTTGGAGATCGAATAGCCCGAAATCAGCTATTGATCCTCAGACATGAGTCCTATTTTGGCGTTGTTTCCAATCCTGCGGATGGTGCCTATTATATAGAGACCCTGACAAATCAGTTAGCCGAAAAAGCGCTTATCCTCTTTAAGAACCTTGAAGCTTCAGGCGGTTTTTTAAAAGCCCTCAAACAGCATACAATTCAAAAGAAGATCAGAGAACAGGCGGAAAAAGAAAAAGAACAATTTGAGAGTGGAAAACGTGTCTTAGTTGGCAGCAATGCATACAGGAATCCTAAAGATTCCATGAAAGAGAATATCGAGATATATCCATTTTTAAAGTCAAGCCCGGGAAAGACCCTTCTTGAGCCAATACTTGAAAAAAGGTTAGCAGAAACCATGGAACAGAAAAGACTGGATAATGAATAGAAAAAACGTACAAAACCTAGAATTATCTTCCAATGGTTCCACTAAAGATGGGTCATCCAGGAATGATACTTTTAATTTTGCCGAAGGAATTGATGTTCACAAACAGTATTCAAGGGAAGAAATAGAGAGGTTAGAGCATTTAGACTTTGCCGCAGGGGTGCCCCCTTTCTTGCGAGGGCCTTATGCTACTATGTACGTACAAAGACCCTGGACCATAAGACAGTATGCCGGTTTTTCGACCGCTGAAGAAAGCAATGCCTTTTACCGAAGAAATCTTGAAGCAGGACAAAAGGGATTGTCAGTTGCCTTCGACCTTCCTACGCATAGAGGATATGACAGCGATCATGAACGGGTTGTAGGCGATGTTGGTAAAGCAGGTGTAGCCATAGATTCAGTTGAGGACATGAAGATCCTTTTTGATGGTATTCCCTTGGATAAGATGTCGGTTTCAATGACCATGAACGGTGCCGTATTGCCTATAATGGCCTTCTACATTGTAGCAGCAGAAGAGCAAGGGGTTTCCCCTCAGTTGTTGGCAGGAACCATTCAAAATGATATCCTTAAAGAATTCATGGTGAGGAACACCTACATCTATCCTCCTGAGCCATCCATGGAGATCATTGCAGATATTTTTGAGTATACCAGCAAATACATGCCTAAATTTAATAGCATCAGTATTTCCGGCTATCATATGCAGGAAGCAGGTGCTACGGCAGATATTGAATTGGCGTATACCCTGGCAGACGGATTAGAATACATCAGAACCGGATTAAAAGCAGGATTGGATATAGATACCTTTGCCCCCAGACTTTCCTTTTTTTGGGCCATTGGTATGAATCATTTTATGGAGATCGCTAAAATGAGAGCAGGTCGTATTCTCTGGGCTAAACTTATACAACAGTTCAATCCTAAGAACCCTAAATCACTCGCCCTAAGAACCCACTGTCAGACCAGTGGCTGGAGTCTTACCGAACAAGACCCGTTTAACAATGTGGCAAGGACCACCATTGAAGCAGCGGCTGCAGCCTATGGAGGCACTCAAAGTCTTCACACCAATGCTTTGGATGAGGCTATTGCCCTCCCAACCGACTTTTCTGCCAGGATCGCCAGAAATACACAGCTTTATCTGCAAAACGAAACAAACATAACTAAAACAGTAGATCCCTGGGCAGGAAGCTACTATGTGGAATACCTAACAGATGCCTTGGCAAAAAAAGCATGGGATCTTATAGAAGAAGTAGAGGACCTTGGAGGTATGACAAAGGCAATTGAAGAAGGAATCCCAAAAATGAGGATAGAGGAAGCTGCGGCCAAAAAGCAAGCCAGGATAGATAGTGGGAAAGACATCATTGTTGGAGTAAACCAATACCGGCTAGAAGAAGAAGAACTCATGCAGATCCTGGAGGTAGATAATGCCGAAGTGCGCAGACAACAAGTTGAGAGACTCGAAAAAGTAAAAAAAGGACGAGACAACAAAGCCGTGACCAAAGCCCTGGAAGCGCTCACCAAGGCTGCTGGTAACAAAGGCAAGGACATGGCCAAAAAAGCTGAGAATAATTTGTTAGCTTTAGCTGTAGATGCAGCAAGGAAAAGAGCCACCCTGGGGGAGATCAGTGATGCCCTCGAAATGGCTTTCAAGAGATATAACGCCAAAATTCAAACATTTTCAGGAGTGTATTCCAAGGAAATAAAGGACGACAAAAGTTTTAAAAAGGCTCGTGAACTTGCCGATGCCTTTGCTGAAGCAGATGGCAGGCGTCCCAGGATCATGATCGCTAAAATGGGGCAAGACGGCCATGACAGAGGTGCTAAAGTGGTTGCAACCGGCTACGCCGATCTGGGGTTTGATGTGGATATTGGACCGTTGTTCCAAACGCCGAGTGAAGCGGCTAAACAGGCTGTAGAGAACGATGTCCATATTTTGGGTGTTTCTTCCCTGGCTGCAGGCCATAAAACGCTGGTGCCACAGGTACTGCAAGAATTAAAAAAATATGGGAGAGAAGATATTATGGTGATCGTAGGTGGAGTGATCCCAAAGCAAGATTACCAATTCTTGTTCGATGCCGGGGCCGTGGCTGTTTACGGACCGGGAACAAAGATAAGTGAAGCAGCCATACAGATCCTGGAAATACTGTTAGACAGCCAGAAATAAATTACTTCCGATCACAAAGGAGATTCGATACTCAGGACTGATTCCAAATTTATAAGTTATTCACTTTGTGTTAACAAAATACATTTTTTGGCTTACCAAATAATCGTATTTTTAACCCCTAACTTACTATGATGATGGGCAAAATAATTGCTATTGCAAACCAAAAGGGGGGAGTTGGTAAAACAACCACCACCGTAAACCTGGCTGCCTCGTTGGGTGTATTGGAGAAGAAGGTGCTTTTGATAGACGCAGATCCCCAGGCCAATGCCACCTCAGGCCTTGGTATTGATGTTGATACGGTCGAAATAGGAACGTATCAGGTATTGGAACACTCAAAATTGGCCAGGGAAACAATTGTTAAGACCTCCTCACCTAACGTAGATCTTATTCCTTCACATATTGATCTGGTTGCCATTGAAATAGAACTGGTAGACAAGGATGACAGGGAGTATATGATGAAACAGGCTATTAGGGAGCTTAAAGAGGAATATGATTATATCCTGATAGATTGTGCGCCTTCTCTAGGGTTGTTAACACTAAATGCCTTAACTGCCGCAGATTCCGTGATCATCCCAATACAGTGTGAATACTTTGCACTGGAAGGTCTTGGAAAATTACTGAATACCATAAAAAGTGTTCAGCGGATCCACAACCCGGATCTGGATATAGAAGGATTGTTACTTACCATGTATGATGCGCGTTTACGTTTGTCTAACCAGGTAGTAGAAGAGGTTAAAAAACATTTTTCAGATATGGTATTTGACACCATTATTCAACGAAATGTTCGTCTTGGAGAAGCACCCAGCTATGGGGAAAGCATTATAAAATATGATGCCAGCAGCAAAGGGGCTGCTAACTACCTCAACATGGCCAGCGAACTTCTCAAGAAAAATAAGGAGAAAGTATAATGGCTAAAGCAACACGAAAACAAGCACTGGGACGCGGGCTTTCTGCCCTCTTAAAAGATCCGGAGAATGATATTAACTCCGTTGCCGATAAGAATGCAGACAAAGTAGTAGGAAATATTGTTGAACTGGAGCTAGATGCGATCGATGTAAATCCCTTTCAACCCAGGTCCAACTTTAATGATGAAGCACTACAGGAATTAGCTTCCTCCATCAGGGAATTAGGAGTTATCCAACCCATAACAGTTCGTAAACTTGATTTCAACAAGTACCAGCTGGTTTCTGGAGAACGTCGGTACAGAGCTTCCAGATTAGTAGGTCTGCAGACCATTCCTGCCTATATCCGTATTGCCAACGATCAGGAGTCACTAGAAATGGCCTTGGTTGAAAATATTCAACGACAAGATCTCGATCCTATTGAAATTGCTCTTTCATATCAGCGATTAATTGAAGAAATTGAACTTACTCAGGAAAAATTAAGTGACAGGGTCGGTAAAAAAAGATCAACAATCACTAATTACCTTAGATTATTGCGTCTAGATCCTATCATTCAAACCGGAATCAGAGATGGCTTTATCAGCATGGGTCATGGTCGTGCGCTGGTGAACATTGATCGCCGTGAGGATCAATTGGAGATATACGAACAGATCATTGGTGCTTCGCTTTCTGTTCGTCAGACGGAGGAATTGGTTAGAAAATACCATGATAACGGAAGTGTCCCTAAAAAATCTGGCTCCAGATCCTTGGACAAATCGGGGTATTTTGTTCAAAGTGAGAAAACACTTTCTCAATTTTTGGAAACTCCGGTAATTCTTACGACCTCAGACAATGAAAAAGGCAAAATGTCCTTAGCATTCAAGTCTAAGGAAGAATTACAACGAATCATTAAATTGATCACTGGTGAATAGGCGATCTTTTTTTTTTGCTATCCTTTTCTTTTGCATGGCTTTTATAAATGCACAAGACAAAAAAACATCAGCAGACTCACTTCGCACCAATTTTAAAGAAAAAGGAATTGTTGTTGAGGGGAGAATAGAAAAGAAAAAGGTTAATCCACTTGCCCCTAGTAAAGCTGCATTTTATTCTGCCATTCTTCCTGGTTTGGGTCAGATCTATAACAGACGCTACTGGAAACTTCCAATAGTCTATGGCGCCATTGGTACCGGCGTCTATGCATACGTTTATAACGATGATCTGTACGACCGTTTTCGGGCTGCTTTCAAAAGACGAAGGGCAGGCTTTACTGATGATGAGTTCTACGATGTAAATGGTAGTGGTATTGTACCAGGAAGTCCGGATCTTGCGGATGAAGCCTTACAAGATGCCCAGGAACGGTATCAGCGAGATAGGGATTTAGCACTACTTATTACCATAGGGCTATATGCTTTTAACATTATAGATGCTAATGTGGATGCTCATTTACAGCAATTTAATGTGGACGATGATCTCAGTTTAGACATCAAACCTTACTTAGAATATCACCCAATTACCTCTGATCCGAATTACGGTATTGCTTTAACCATAAAATTTTAACCCTTGAGAATAGCATTATTCGGATACGGAAGGATGGGTAAGATGATCGAACAGATCAGCCAGAAAAGAGGCCATAGAATAGTAGCCCGCATAGATGTGGACACATCGGAAATTGACTATAATGAAATGGATGTAGCAATAGACTTCAGTGTCCCCGAATCTGCAGTTGAAAATATCAAAGGATGTCTTTTGGCCGGAGTTCCTGTTATCTCGGGAACAACAGGATGGTTGGGTAAATATGAGGAGATGGTAGCGCTTTGCAAAAAACAGCAAGGTGCTTTTTTATACGCGTCTAATTTTAGTCTGGGCGTCAATATTTTTTTTGAACTGAACAAGGTTTTAGCAGGAATGATGGCCAAGGTAAAAACATACGAGACATCAATTGATGAAACCCATCATATCCATAAGTTAGATGCTCCCAGCGGTACAGCAATCACACTGGCCGAAGGAATTATAAACGAATCCGACTATACCAATTGGGCCTTGGGAAATGGAGGTGAAAATATCCTTCCTATATACTCTCATCGCAAAGGGGAAATACCGGGAACTCATGAAGTTATTTATTCCGGTACTGAGGACCGCATCAGCATCAGCCATATTGCGCATGGACGGGAAGGTTTTGCTCTTGGAGCGGTCGTAGCTGCCGAATGGATTGTGGGAAAGAAAGGGGTTTTTAGTATGAAAGACGTGTTAAACCTCAGTTAAAAATGGTAACAAAATGATACCTTGCCACGTCTAACGGAAAAAATAAGCAGGAATGAACGCTACTCAGTGGATTCTATTTATTCTATTCATTCAGGTGATCCATTTTTTAGGAACCTGGAAACTTTATAAAAAAGCAGGCAGACAGGCGTGGGAAGCAGCTGTACCCATTTATAATGCCATCGTCCTCATGAAGATCATAAACAGGCCAGGCTGGTGGGTGATCCTCCTTTTCATTCCTATCATCAACCTATTGATGTTTCCTGTAATATGGGTGGAGACCATCCGCAGTTATGGACGAAATAGTTTAATAGATACCTGGCTCGTGATCTTAACCCTGGGATTCTATATATATTACGTAAACTATAGTTTAGAAGTAGAGCACCTAAAAGACCGAAGTTTACACCCTAAAAGCGGTATAGGTGAATGGGTAAGTTCTATCGTTTTTGCCATAGTGGCGGCCACTCTGGTGCATACCTATTTTATTCAGCCATATGTTATCCCTACCGGATCCTTAGAGCGCACTTTGCGGATTGGGGATCTACTATTTGTCAGCAAATTTCATTACGGAGCCAGAACGCCTATGACAACTGTTGCAGCACCTATGGTACACGACACACTGCCTGGATTTGGTATCCGATCGTATCTGAATAAACCGCAACTACCTTATTTCAGACTTCCGGGATTTACCAAAGTAGATAGAAACGACATAGTGGTCTTCAGTTGGCCCGCCGATACGGTACGTGCTTTTTTTAAAAAGGAAAAAGGAGTTGTAAAGCCAATAGATAAGAAATCGAATTATGTTAAACGCTGTGTAGGTATCCCCGGAGATTCTTTAGAGATACGCGATGGCTACGTCTATATCAATGGTGAGCAGCTTATTCTTTCGGACAGAGCCAAACCACAATACGATTATACATTATATGCTCAGAAAGGAGTCTCTTCCCGCTTACTTGTAGCAGCTGGTGTAACAGAATTCAACAGAACCTATGTTGCACAGGCACTGAGTCCGCAGCAAAGCAATGCCTTACGAGCCTATGGATATGGGGTGTATGATCAAAATAATCCTCCCGTGATCCTAACGGACAGCAAAGGTATTGGCATAGACGTTATCAGGGCATTACGACTGTCCCTAAGGGAGATAACAGATAGGGAGCGGCAAGCCACCTTAACCGATGAGATGGCGGAAAAACTCCGCTCAGATCCTCAAATAGATTCCATAGTCAAAATACTCGAGCCCAAAGGGGTTCAGGGATATAATATCTTTCCACAAAGTGAATTATATCCATGGAACAATGATAATTTCGGACCCATTTATCTGCCAAAAAAAGGCAGTACCATTACTCTTAATTTAGAAGTATTACCCCTTTATAAAAAAATTATTCGTGATTATGAGGGGAATACGGTTAGTGCCTCTGGAAATCAGGTCCTTATTAATGGAAAAGTAGCAGATACCTACACCTTTAATCAAGATTACTATTGGATGATGGGTGATAACAGGGACCATTCTGAGGACAGCCGTACCTGGGGTTTTGTACCTGAGAACCACATTGTTGGAACCCCTATATTTATCTGGTTGAGCTTTGATAATTTCAATGATGGTATTGCCAATTGGAAACCAAGATGGGATCGCATCTTTACAACTGTACATGGTGAAGGAGAACCACGTTCATACTTTAAATACTTCCTTATAGCCTTAGTAGCTTGGTTTGTATTCGATTTCTTCAGGAAAAGGAGAAAAAAGATAACCTAAAATATAAGAGTCTCCCTAATCAAAGTAATGGCACAAAAGATGCGTATGGATCCGCTGATATTACTTCATCCTACTTATTTTCCAAATGTAGCCACCATGGCGATTATGGCACAGAAGAATTGCCTTTGGGAGGTGTGTGATTACTATCAAAAACAAACCTACAGGAATAGGACCTATGTATGTACAGACCAGGGAAAGCATATGATGACCATCCCCATCAAACATGTTGGCGGGGCCCAGGGCAAACAATTTTACAAGGATGTAAGAGTAGATAATCAATATCCCTGGCAACGGCAACATTGGCGTACGCTGCAAACGGCGTATAGATCTTCTCCATTTTTTGAGTATTACGAAGATGAACTTGCTCCGTTATTCCATCACAGCTATGAGTTCTTACTCGATTTCAATCTCAGGTCCATTGAGTTGGCCTGCGAATGCCTGCAGCTAGATATGCCATCATCTAAAACAACAGTGTACGAGCAAAATCCGAAGAATTCCATAGATCAGCGGTTTATGGTCAACGCTAAAAGATCGATTTCATTTAACCCGCCTGTATATACACAGGTGTTTATGGAGCGTCATGGATTTATTGACAACCTCAGTATTTTAGATCTGCTATTTAACGAGGGCACTGGCGCAACTACCTACTTAGAGGAGGTTTCCTTATCTTTCCTTGATGCTTAAATTTACGCTACATTACGGCATTCATTTTCTGCTGCCCATAGCAGTGGGTTTTCTTTTTTTTAAGGAGAACAGGGCAAGGATCATTTTAATTATGCTGGCTGCCATATTGATAGATGTAGATCATTTGCTGGCTTCCCCTGTTTTTGATCCCAATCGATGTAGTATCAACTTTCATTTTCTGCACCAATATTGGGCTATGGTATTGTATGTTCTTTTCCTTTTTGTAAAACCACTAAAAATCATAGGGATAGACTTATTGATCCATATGCTGGCAGATGGAATAGATTGTCTTATGATTTAGTAAGAGAAGCAGGTAAAATTATGAATCTTCCTTACCCGCTTTAAACAGAAAATCCTTCTCAGCCTTGGAAAGGCTCTCGTAACCAGATTTACTGATCTTATCCAGAATACCATCTATTTTGCGCTGTCTGCTTTCTTTGTCGTAATCTACTTTAGATTTCGTAGTATTC
>JAHEHU010000158.1 GCA_024639765.1 Eudoraea sp. | reverse complement strand
TCCTTGAAACCGGCTCCTTTTATGATGGATGGCTCAACAGTCTCACCCTCACCCCTTCCTGGTACATTTCCAAATACTTTCAATTAAACCTGGAATATAATTACAATTATGGGGAGTTTAACAACAGGGGCGATTTGCTGAACTTTCATGTTGCCAGGCTTCGAATTGGCACCGCTGTAAACCGAAAGATTTCTACCAATGCCCTTGTACAATACAACGGCTCTCAGGATATATTTGCCATGAATGTGCGCTTTCGATGGAATTTCAGAGAAGGCCAGGACCTCTGGATAGTGTTTAATTCCGGGCTCAATACCAACCGTTTTTCATTCACCCCTACCCTGCCGTCTACAGCGAACCAAAGTATCTTGTTGAAGTATATACATACCTTTATATTTTGAGGAATCTTTTAAACCCTGATGTATATTGGGCTTAAACCAAAAAATCTAATCTAAACAATTTTTAAGGTAACTGAATTGTATGCCTTTTCACTTTTTTAGGTCATAATATTTTCTAATTGATAGTAAAATGTATAATATTAACAAACTAAATCACGGACTTATGGATTATAAAAAATCGATTATTCATCTTCTAATTAGCTTGCTTTTATCCCCTGTGGTGGTGTACATTGTATTACTATCAGCTAAAGCAACAGGATCAACCTATGAAATGACCCATGGAGAAACCTTTATTATCTGGCTTTTGATGGCTATTGTGATTAACCTGTCTATTACGAAGAAGGCATAGAGAAGAAGCCTCTTTTAAAACTAAAAATCACATTATCCTATTTATCCGATATATGTGATTTTTATTTGTGCACCCCGGCTTTATTACATTTCAGAATAGCAGGCCAGGCTAGCCGGCTTCGCTCCCGGACCAGAAGTGCCACTGCTGCAAATATTCCATAAAACGATTTTATCGAGTTAATTTATACTCTAATTTTTAGCTGTATTACATCGTCAATGTGAGTCCGCCATCTACTGTAAGTGTTGAACCAGAAATATAACTGGATTCATCTGAACAGAGAAATACAATAGCTTTTGCAATCTCCTCTGGGCGACCAATTCTTTGTAGGTGAACAGTAGGCAGCAATCCTTTATCGTATAAGTCGTCACCAACTATGCCGCGCAAGCGCTGGTGCATAGGTGTATCAGTAACACCCGGACATAAAAGGTTTACTCTAATGCCCTTTGGTGCTAACTCGGCAGAGACACTGGTCGTTAATCCAATAAGACCGTGTTTAGATGTTACATAGGCCGACCCGGTTGGAAAACCGAGAAATGAATTAACTGAACCTATATTTACAATAGCACCACCCTGACCAAGATTGAGCATAGCTCTGGCTTCATACTTCATGCAAAGAAATGTTCCCTTTAGATTGATGTCAAGAACCTGATCCCAATCATCTTCTGAAAGATCTGTTATCGCATTTAATTTTCCTTCTATACCGGCATTATTGATTGCATAATCTAAACGACCAAATACTTCGATAGTATGAGCCACCATTTGCTCCACACTCTTAGCATTGGAAACATCGGTTTTGATAGCAGATGCTTTGCCACCCAATGCCTGGATAGAAGCCACTAAAGTATCTAGCTCCTCTTTTCGACGTGCAGCGACAACAACATGTGCTCCTTTCGCCGCAAAAGCCTCAGCAGTTGCCCTTCCAATTCCACTGCTTGCCCCGGTGATCAGTACTACTTTTTCTTTCATATTACTCATTTGAATCTTTTTTAATTGGTTAGTGTTTGGTCATAGATTCTGCTACCGTAGCTTCAGCGGAGGAGCAATGAATCGCAACCCTATATATCATCCATAAATATACATTTATCGCTACTATATTAAAAGTATTAATAGGATCTGTGCGCTGCTTTTGGATAATAACCTTAGTTACAAAATCTAACAGGTTTATATATGCTACCTGCATAGTAAAAAATAATAAGAAGTTTTGGCTTAAAGGGTGAGCTCAGCAACTACTGGTCTGTTACAATTACCTTCAAGGGTTTTGAAACATTTCCATCCGTAATTACAATAAAATAGACCCCTTTGCTCAATACGGAAAGTTGTAAAGGATCTTCCCCTTTAAATGTTTGAACCAATTGTCCCGCTGTATTGTAAACTTCAATTACGCTTTTTTCGGTGGTTGCAGGGATGGTCAAACTACTGGATGTTGGGT
Organism: Eudoraea sp.; assembly: GCA_024639765.1. Classification (GTDB taxonomy): domain Bacteria; phylum Bacteroidota; class Bacteroidia; order Flavobacteriales; family Flavobacteriaceae; genus Muriicola. Next base: position 2,447 of record JAHEHU010000158.1, on the reverse strand, counting down.
TAGGATAAGCTATCAGATTATCAAGAAGTGAAATGGTCTCAACATATTCACCCTCACAAGGTATGTTCGATGCTACTTTTAGAACATCTCCGTCATTAACCGTGGCACTAAATCTTTGACTCTCATAAGTGCCTATTACCTCATCATTTATACGCAAGACATACGGTGGGGTCCCCTGGTTAATCTCTATAGTTGCTTTATAAGTAAATCCTTCAGAATCTATTTTAGATGTTATATCCATCTCCGGAAACTCTTGAATGGTTATTTCATAACACTGTTGTAAATCTGGATTATCTTTTATACTAATACAAAGGCTATGTGCCCCGGGCACCAGATTGCCGATAACAATTTCCTGAGTAAAGGCGTATTCCTGCCCGTTAATCTCAAGGATATAATCATAATAATCGACAGCGTTTACGGTAACAGTTCCATTATTTTGATTATGACAACTTTCTCCGTTGGTTTTAACCAGAAAATTCTCTAATGCTAATCTGGCCAAACCATTAAAATATTCATTGGCTAAAGCGTATGCATCATTGCCTATCTTATCGCCAATAATACGTCCCGGGATATCGTCGATCGGCGGATGAATACCTCCCCAGATTCTGGATAAACTAGTTTGATCTGAAGCATCCCTGTATGTGGCCCACTGCAAACTAAGATTTTCACTGGGGCCTTGTTCAAAAACCAAAAAGTTATTTTGTTCAATATCAAAAACACCCATGCCTCCCGGGAAATAAGGATCTCCTGTAAGCCTTGTTAGAACTTCTGCCGCGGCCCGTGAAAAAGTAGAATGCCCGGATACATAACCTGCAAATGGTGGTGTCACAAATGTAGGGCGTTGATATGGCCACCAGCGTGCCCCCAGAATCCAATCTACTCCGGCGATATCAGCTGTAGGGTCCGAAATAAAATCAGGGCCTTTCCAGGCATATATTTTGATCTTGCCTACGTTTTCATCTCCCGGTCCTGCCAAAGGATCGCCACTTTCAATAAGTTCAATTCTCCCTGGAACAAGTGGTAAACCATGCGGATGAAAACTCGGCAAAGAGTTATCTGTACTTTGACCTTTGGACGCCATGTATCGAATGGCGGAAATAGGCCGAATATAATCATAGTAGCCCTTTACACCCCAGGTATTTACTGCCGCATCGTGCATAGCACCCCCAAGTGCCAAATAACTTTTTACATCCCATTCCAAATCGTCTACAACAGCTCCCTCACCTGCAATTTGTTTGATAGTTTCAGGATGATCACTGACATAATTTAATATAGTGAACCAATGTCCGGGAGGGGTTTCAGAATCCGGACCATCCGCCCAAAATTCTGCGAGAACCCTTGCATAATCGGCTCTTTTTACCAGCTGTTGTTCATATGGCTGACCCGTAGCAGGATTTACGGGATGTCCGGCGCCTATATCACCCCCCTCCATAAAATCATAGAACGACTGAAATTCTTCAAAAGTGGTCGGAAAAGAAGCCAATGCCACATTTCCGATTCCTGCCGGTGAAATATCAATTAGGGTCGGATCTGCCGGATCTAAATGCGAGGACCAGGATGCAACCAAGGCAAAGTGCCATTTGTATGGATCTTCAATACCATCCTGACTCGAATTATTTATGCTAACCGGAGGGCCGGGATCATTGTAAATATAACTGTCAAAGCCATTATTTAAAATAGTTAATTCGGCCGGGTTCAAAGCAAAAGGTTTTACCTGTCCCCACTCCGGACCAAGGAATTCAGGAACACTCCCTTCAATTGTATTACCGCTTTGATCAACAAAACTTTCAAATGCAAGGGGTTGCCAGCGGTTGGGATCTGCCAGATCATAGGATTCCTGGTATTCCTCAAGGGATAGGGGCTCATTTATTGGTTGGTAATACTGATTCACATAGCTGTTTTCTTCGTTGGCGCCGTCCTGAAACCCAAATTCTATGAGCTTAGCCGCAAGATAATTCCCTAATGCAGCGTATGATCCGGAGCTGTAATCGGTACTCGTAATTGCGCTATCATATTCCAAATTTGAAAACAAGCCTTCAAATCGCTGAAATGCAAAGGTTGCTCCCGGCGAATCAGCAAATCTGTGTGATAGCAAACGCAACATGGCGTAACTCATCATTTCGTGCCTTGCAGCCTCTATATCATCAGGAGGCTCTATTCCCTCAAACTTGCAAGAAAAACCATTTGATGTTTTCCCCAGAAATACTGTTTCTGCAGTACTGTCAAAAACCGCCCAGGAATCGTACGTGGCCAAGGCGCTGTGATATAAGTTACGTGCGTGAACTGTAGGCCTCGCAAAATCGGTTCTAATGGCATCCAACAGTGCTTCATTCCATTGCCTGGCCACAGATAAATGAGCATAGTTATCTGCATCGGTATCTCCCCCGCCATTCCCATCATTGTTCTCCACCGGATTGGTGCCTTCAACTAAGGTAATAGATTGGTTT
>JAHEHU010000062.1 GCA_024639765.1 Eudoraea sp. | reverse complement strand
CCAGCGTAACCATTACAGCCACAGATGGTTGGGGAGGATACACCTACCAGATCGAAGAGCCAGACTCCAATATTCTTGGACCTCAGGCCTCTAATTCCTTCTTTGGGTTAAATAAACTAGGAACCTATACCATTAGTGTTACAGATGCCGGTGGATGTACAGAAACCAATACCTTTGATATTGTAACGCCGCCAAATCCGGTGGCCAGTATTGATCCTTCATCAGATCTGTGTTATTCTTCAACCAGTCTCGCCACAATAGTGGTGAATGCTGCCGGGGGACTTGCGCCATATTACTACAGTATTAATGGCGGGCCTGCCCAAACTTCTGATACGTTCAATGATCTTATTCCTGGAAATTATACCTTCACGGTATTAGATTCTAACGGATGTACGGATAATGTTTTATTGACCATTGAACCACAGCTATCTGCTAATGCAACGCTTACAAAAGATCTTGATTGTACAGTATCTCCAGATGCCATTATAGATGTAACAACAACCGGTGGTTATAGTCCTTATACCTATGAAATAGATATTAATGGTGCCGGTTATGTTGCCTATGGTGCCGGTTTCCCATATAGCACTTCTACCGCTGGAACGTATCAGTTTAGAGTAACGGATACTCAGGGATGTATAGCAGAATCTAACGTGGTGACCGTTACGCCTGCAATTGACCCATTTGCCACTGCAACAGCAACAAATCCTACGTGTTTTGGTGATTCCAACGGAATAGCAGAGATCAATGTTGATCCAACCTTTGGTATCTCCCCATATCTCATAAGCTTTGATGGTTCTCCTTTTACGGCCCAAACTGTTTATACCGGTCTTGCCGCCGGAACCTATACTTATATTGTTCAGGATTCCAAGGGTTGTACTTTTACAGATACCGTGACTCTGACAGAACCTGCGGCCATAACCCTTTCCGCTACAGCAAATCCTATTACCTGTGGTGTTGGTGGGAATGTTCCGGGATCTATAGATGTTGCAGGTGTCGTAGGGGGTACAGGAAATTATACTTACTATTTATATGATAGTAGTGGCAATCTTGCCACAACAACAACGGCTAATCCTACAGGGCCAACTGCTGCTACCAGTGTAAACTTTGCAGATCTCTTTTTTGGAAATTACTATGTACGGGTAATTGATGATGCGGGATGTGAATATAATTTTGGACCCATACAGGTAGCTTCAGACGTTAACGACCTATCAATAACCGCTAACTCTTCAGGAAGTTGTGCAACTGGTGTTGATTATGAGATCTCCATTGTAAACGGGGTTGGACCATTCGAAATCAGAATTTATGATGGTACCGCTTTTAATCCAGGTGATGGAGTGCCTCCAAATGGACTGCCAGTTACCAGTGGAACCCCTAATGAAAGAAATCATCAATTTACAGGACTTGACTTTGATATCAGTTATGTTTTTGAAGCTCTTGATACTAGTACCGGGTGTACGTATATAAGGCAATTTCCGGCAGAACCATCTCCTTCTCCTATCAGTATTACCGAAACGGTAACTGATATACTTTGTACCGGAGATGATAATGGCCAGATAGATTTTATAGTTGATAACTACAATGCGTCTGTCACGGATATTGATTACGAGATTTTAGATCAACTAACCAATAATGTGGTTAGGACAGGAACGCTTACTGGCGCAGCAGGCGGACCAGTAAATGGCTCTGAAATTAACCTCCCTCCAGGCGATTATATACTGACCGCTACAGAAGTAGGATTTACGCTGTGTTCAACAGCAACTACATTCAGGATCCTTGAGCCAACGCCCCTGGCTTTACAGCTGGTAGATAATAACAATGCCAATTGTAATGAAGATGCCCAGGTAACAGTCTTGGCAAGTGGTGGAACAGGACCATATACCTACGCTTTCGTAGAAGATGGTGTGGCTACTGTTCCTGGTGATTTCACGGCTAGTAATTATGCAGAATTAGATCCGGCAGTAAATGTAAATTGGGATGTGTATGCCCGGGATGTTAATGGGTGTATATCACTTCTAGATGTTGTGATAGCCGCAGATCCTGAGCCTGTAATTTCTGCTGTTGTCTTAAATCAGTGTGCTGCAGATGAAGGAAATTTTGAAGTTCGAATTACCTTGGATAATGCCGGTATGGGGCCATACGCTATTAGTGTAAACGGTGGTGCCTTTCAGAGTACAACCCTGGTGAATGCAACAGATTTTGTAGACTTTACCGGGCTTACTTCGGGTAACTACACTTTCGATATACGGGATGCCAATGGTTGTGAATCTTCTGATGCTGTTTTGATATATCCTCCTTCCTCATTGTCTGCGGAAGCTGTGGTACAACCAACCTGTTCCGCAAATGATGGGCAAATTCTATTAACCCCTTATGGAGGTTCTGGGGCGTATACTTATGAACTATTCCTGGGCGCTGTAAGTGTTACAGGAGGACCACAGGCCTTGCCTTTATTCACAGGTTTAACGCCGGGTTCTTATACTGCTGTAATTTATGACACGCTAGTTCTTGGTTGTGGTGCCTCTGTAGCCATTGATCTGGAGATCCCTACCCTGGTCTCATTCACTACTACACAAACCAATGTGTCTTGTACAGGAGCAAGTGATGGTACTGTCACCGCTATATTGGATCCTGGAATGAATAACCCTCCATATGAATACGAATTATATGATGTTACGGGCTTAATATTATTAGACGGTCCTCAGCCTTCTAATACCTTTACGGGGCTCGCCGCGGGTGATTATGAGGTTCTGGTACGATCATCAAGACTTTGTGAAGACAGGATAGCCATAACCATTACAGAACCAAATCCTGTCGCTGTAACTGCTACTGCCACAGATTTTGCCTGTGACGCAAGCAATTCTCCTACACAGGCGGTCATTACAGCCGTTGGTACAGATGGGACTGCTCCGTATACCTATAGTATTGATGGTATAAACTTCTTTAGTACAAACACATTTACTATCAATGATACGGGTGTTGTTCAGAATATAACGGTAACCATCAGAGATTCATTTGGTTGTACCGATACAGATTTGGTGACTATAAATCCGTTGCCTACCATCACTGATGTTTCTGTAAACCAGATAACCGCTATTACCTGTGCTAATGATGAAATAGCAAGAGTAACCGTTACAGGAGGTTCCGGAGATTTTGATTTTGATCTGTTGCCTTTAGGTTCAATGGCTACAATTTCGCCCGGTCCCGGTGTCTTTACCGCCGACTTTACATTAACCGCACCCGGAGATTACACTTTTAGGGTGACAGACAATGTAACCGGATGCTACTTTACAGCTGTTCCGTATACCATTGCACCTTATGACCTTATTGAGGTAATTGCAACAGCCGTTACTCCGGTAACTTGTTTTGGGGATACTGATGGTGAGCTTTCTATACAGATTAACAACTACCTGGGGAATTATACCTATCAGGTATTCGATGATACTGCAACTGCTATTACAGGAGTTGTCCCAACAGACACCTCAGTAAACCCGAGAATTATCTCCGGGCTTCCTGCAGGCAATCTATACGTAGAGGTAATCGCTACAGATACACCTTTCTGTGATGACATTTCAAACACCGTAACGATTGGTTCCCCTCCTGCACCTGTCGCCCTTGTTGTAACAAGTAATATCAATGCCAATTGTAATATTGGTGCGCAGGTAACAGTTCAGGGATCTGGTGGAACGCCAGGATATATGTATGCCTTTATGCCTACCGGAAATGTACCTGTTCTTGCAGATTATTCAGCAAGTGCCAGCGCTGTTCTTACGCCTGTAACTTATCCTGCAGATTATGACATCTATATTCAGGATGCGAATCTCTGTTCTACCTTTATTACTGTTACGGTAAATGAAGATCCCTTGCCTACAGTTACTGCCCCGGCTTATGCTGTGGACCAGTGTACTTCTAATGGCACATCTTACAGCTTTACTGTTGTGGGTACCGGGATAGCGCCACTTCAGTATAGTGTTGGTGCAGGGTATCAATCTAGCGCAACCTTAACGGTATCTGCGCCGGGCACTTATACGGTTACCGTAAGAGATGCAAATGGTTGTACGGCTACCGATACTATTACTATCCTGCCTCCATTGAGCCTTACTCCTGAAGTTGTTATACAGCCTTCGTGCGCACTGAACGACGGTGAAATAAGTATTACAGCTACCGGTGGGTCTGGAAGTTACGAATACGACCTTTTAGATGGTGGTGGAATTAGCGTAACAGGTGGTGTGCCTCAGGTTTCTAATACGTTCACAGGACTGGCTCCGGATACCTATACCGCCATGGTATATGATATCTCAGGATCTGGTTGCGATGCCCAGGCGCCTATTACCTTGGAAATTCCCACGCCTGTAACCTTTACCTATACAAAAGAAGATGTTTCCTGTTTTGGAGGAAGTGATGGTTCCATAAATGTTGTTTTAGACCCATCCAATGACAATCCTCCTTATACCTATACGTTAGATGATGGTGTAAACCCGCCGGTGGTACAAACAAGTCCGATCTTTAGCGGTTTAATTGCAGGATCTTATGATATTACAGTTACGTCAGACCGAAATTGTACCCATACAGAAACTGTAGTTATCAATGAACCACTTCCATTGTCTGTGACGGCTTCGGCTACCAGCTTTGCCTGTAATCCTGACAATTCTGTTGCTCAGGCGGTCATCACTGCAGTGGCTTTAGATGGAACTGCTCCATATGTGTATAGTATTGACGGAGTAAATTTCTTCTCTTCCAATACGTTCAACATAAACGATACCGGTTTTGTTCAGAATATTACAGTAACCGTGAGAGACGACAATGGTTGTACAGATACGGCTATGGTCTCTATAGATCCGCTCAATGTATTTACTGCAAATGTTTCGCAGCTAACGGCTATCTCATGTGCAAATCCCGAACAAGTGCTTATTACGATCACTGATGACGGGAATCCGGCGAATACCTATACTGTTGAAGCCTTGCCTATTGGCAATCCAAATGCAACGCTTACGGGAACGCCTACTAATACCACAGCAGAATTTAACCTGAGTACTGTTGGTTCCTATGTGTTCCGTATCACGGATAACGCAACTGGTTGTTATACAGATACGGCGCCTTATGAAATATTGCCATATGATATGATTGATGTGGTGGCTACAGCTACAGTCCCTGTTGTTTGTTATGGCGACTCTAATGGAGCTCTAGAAATAGATGTTACCGGATATGTTGGAGCGTACTCCTACGAGGTGTTTACAAGTGCTGCTGTTTCTACAGGTATCACAGGTGTTGGGGATACAGCCGTCAATCCGTTGACGATCAATGGTCTGCCTGCCGGAAATTATTTTGTGCGTGTCACAGAGACCAACCTACCGCTTTGTGTGGAGGACAGCAATATTATCACAATTATATCACCAAGCTCGCCACTAACTGCAGTGGTCAATGAGGTGGCTAATGTTACCTGTACTAATGACCAGGGAGAAATTCTGGTTGATCCTTCAGGAGGTTATGCCCCATATGATATTGTATTGACCAATACTACCACAGGGCAGGTATATACCGTGAATAGCGTACAAAGCTACTCATTTACAGGCCTGTCTGCCGGTAACTTTACTGTAGACATTACGGATGCTGGAGGATGTGTGCTTAACGATACGGAAATACTGGTTCAGCCAGCTCTTATTACTGCAGATATTACTGCTACTCCAACAACATTGGTTTGTTATGGAGATACGAATGCAACCGTTACTGCCATCAATGTGGTTGGGGGGCAAGGAGTATATCAATACCAATTGAACTACTATGACCCCACGGGGGCGGTGATCGATTTCACCAGTGGTGGGCAGACCAGCCCTATCTTTACCAATCTTGGTGCCGGAATCTACAGTATTACGGTATCAGATGGTTGGAATTGTGATGTAGAAACCGTCCAGGTGGTTATTAGTGAACCTTCTGATGTTGAAAGTGCCTTAATACAGGTTTCTCAGCTTACCTGTACCAATGATGCGGAAATAACGCTTTATGCAACGGGCGGTACTGCACCATACGAATACAGTGCAGACAATGTGGTATTCTCACCAATGTCTGGTGGAAACACACATACCTTTACGGTAACAGCCGGTGTGTATCAGTACTACGTACGCGACTCATTTGGATGTGAAGCTAGTATTTCCAATCAGGTTTCTATAGACCCAATACCGCCGCTTACCATCAACCTGGATCTAACTGCAGCTATGATCAATTGTTTTGGAGAGGCTACAGCTACTATTATTGCTGATGCCACAGGTGGCCTGGGGAATTATTCGTATGAATTGTTCTCAGATGCTGCCCTCACAAATCTATTAGCCGGACCGCAGCCACAAGGAGAATTTAATTCACTTATTGCGGGTAGTTATTATATAAGAGTTGTTAGTGGTGATTGTGTTGAGGTGACCAATGAGATCATTATAACGGAGCCTGTGCCGCTACAAATAGACAGACAAGAATTTACCAATGTAACCTGTGCAGGAGACGCAGATGGTACTATTACGGTTGAGGTCTCTGGTGGAACCGGGAACATCTTATACGCCATTACGCCTAATCTTAACCAGTTCGACACTGTTAATACATTTGATGAACTTGCGCCTGGTGTATATGATGTTATTGCACAAGATGAAAATGGATGTTTTATTCCATTCCAGTTCACTATTACCGAGCCTGCTCCTGTGACAGCTACCTATGTAGCCCAAGCAGAGATCTGTGCGGGAAGTGAAGATGGCACCATCTCTGTTAGCATTACCGGAGGAACTGCGCCTTACAGAACAGCCCTGAATACTACTGTAGATTCGGCATTTGTTCAGGATCAATTCTTCTATTCAGACCTGGCAGCAGGGACCTATGTGGTCTTTATCCGTGATGCTCAGGATTGTGAAACTAATGTGATTGTTGAGATTGAGCCGGGAGTTAACCTGAACGGGGTTGTGGAACCGGTCTATGAATGTACTGGTGCTGTGCCTGATAATTATGTAAACATTACCATGGAAGATCCATCGGTACTAGGATCTATTATGTATGCGCTAGATTCAACCGATCCTGCGGATATGCAACTAAATCCAGACTTTACCAATATAGCCCCCGGGTCTCATTATATAGCTATTTCCCATGCGAATGGATGTGTTCTGACCCTCGATTTTGAGATTGAGAACTTCGATCCGCTGACCTTGGTTCTGGAGCAAAATAATATCAATGAAATTACTGCTGTAGTCACAGGTGGCCTAGAGGATTACACCTTCTATTTTGATGGTGAAAATAACGGTACGGATAATACGTACTACATCAACAGGACAGACACCTTTACGGTTCAGGTTATTGATGCCAATGGTTGTATGGTGGAAGCACAGATATTTATGGAATTCATAGATATTGAGATCCCTAACTTCTTTACTCCGGATGGTGATGGAATGAATGACACCTGGATCCCAAGAAATATGGAAGGCTTCCCGGAGATACTAATCAAAATATTTGACCGTTATGGTAGAGAGATCACTGTAATGGCCATAGACCACACTGGGTGGGATGGAATGTATAAGGGCTCTGAGCTGCCTACCGGAGACTATTGGTATGTGGTTAAGCTCAATGGAGAGAGAGATGATAGAGAATTTGTAGGGCATTTTACACTCTACAGATAGGAGAAATTAACAGAAATATTACTATGCGTAAGTCGATCATATTTGGAATCTTATTGTTAAGCTCGGTCCTCGGTAGGGGACAAGAGCTTACCTTACCGCAGCTCTCCCAATATTTGGCAGACAATCCTTTTGTGATGTCTCCTACCTATGCGGGTATCGGGGATCATATAAAGGTTCGTATCAATGGATTAACACAATGGGTGGGGATCAAAGACGCTCCGGATACGCAGTCTTTGGCAGCAGATGCCCGGATCGGGAATAGATCTGGCCTGGGAATGCTGTTATATAATGATAGTAATGGAGAAACAAAACAACGGGGTGCCAGACTATCTTTTGCTCACCATTTAACCTTAGACAGGTATGATGATGAATTTGTTTCCTTTGGGATATCTTACAACTTCAATCAGTTTCGAATAGATATTGAGAATTTTGACGGTCCGGATCCAAATGTTACAGATGACAGGGCTACTACTAACCATAACTTTGATGTGGGAGTGCTCTATCGAAAAGATAAATTCTATTTCAGTGTCAACGCTTCCAACCTGTTAGACAAGGACCTGACAAAATTTAATCCGGTATTTGAACCAAACCGTCTGCGAAATTATTATATCTACTCCGGGTACAGGTATACTAAAAATAAGAATAGTAGATTAGAGATTGAGCCATCTGTCTTCTTTCAGTGGTTCGAGAGTGACGGGCGTTCTGTAACTGATCTAAATGTAAAATTCCGCTGGTACGATTTTGAAGATTATTACTATGCGGGTGTTACCTACAGATTCTTAAATGATCAAATTGGTAACCCACTATACATAGCTCCCATCATGGGATTGAAAAAAAATAATTTTTATTTTGGATATTCCTATCAGATCATCCTCAATGAGATCCTTGGTTTCAGTACAGGAACCCATGTAGTAACACTCGGGGTAGATCTTTTCCAGGGGCTGAGCAATTGCCGCTGTACATATTAACATTCTAGTAGTTTTCATTTACATTTGTATCACAAGAAATTACCTTGGATACCATTACCCTCAATAATATAAAACTATATGCCTACCACGGTTGTCTGGAGGAAGAAACTCTTATTGGCAGTGAATACCGTGTAGATGTTGTTGTAAAAGCTGATCTCAGTAAACCTGCACTTACAGACTCTTTAAAGGATACGGCAGACTATGTGCTGATCAACCACATTGTAAAGGAAGAAATGAGAATACCTTCAAAACTGCTGGAACATGTAGCCCGTCGCATTGCAGATCGCATCTTAAAAGAGATTAGTCTGGTGGTTAAAGGAAAGGTTAGGGTGTCTAAAATAAATCCACCGATACGTGGCGATGTCTCTTCTGTGTCGGTAAACTATTCATTTACTCGTTAAAAGATTCGTTATTGTTGTTAGTTTTTTTAACCGGATTATTACTTTTGTAACGTAATTACTGGCATTGTGGTCGAATTGGATAGACAAAGCTGCGCAACAGCTTTTATGGTGGTTCGAGTCCACCCGATGCCTCTGCATTCGCACAACCAATGAATAACCCCTAATAATTTAGGGGTTATTTAATAGATGATGTTTCCATCTTAATTTCGTAAATTTGCTGCTTTAAAAGGCATCGTGGCCGAGTGGCTAGGCACAGCTCTGCAAAAGCTTGTACAGCGGTTCGAATCCGCTCGATGCCTCCAAATTTCCCTGACCTTCAAAAGGTTGGGGTTTTTTGTCTTAAAAATTACTAGTTGGCCTCTGCTTCGCGGATAAGTTCTATCCCTTTTTCTATATTGAGTTTGTCTTTTGGGAGAAACCCTTTAATGATCAACACTATTCCGCAAATGGCTAAGACAATACCAAGCGCTTTTTTTATTAAAAAGATCCTTCTTAACGTAAGCTTCCGCCTCAATTGTTTAGCTAATAATATTTTTAGAATATCTGTAATGAGATATGCGGAAAGCATGGCCGAAAAGAAGACCAATATTCTATTGGGGTCATTGTTAAGGCTGGGGCCCACTACAATGATCACACCAAGCCAAAATACCAGGACACCAATATTTATAAAATTTAATAGAAACCCTTTAATAAAAAGCCCTAGATATCCCGTTTTAGTGGTTTGTACATTGGTCTTATCATTTATCGGAGCCCTGCTGGAAAAAATGGTAATGGCATAAACTAATAAAATAGCCCCACCAAATACGTAGAGTCCGGGTTGGTTGCTTAAGTTTTCAAGTAATTGAAAGCTACTGAAGTAGGCGATTGTTAAGAATATAATATCGGCAATGATCACTCCGGCATCAAATACCAGTCCGGCTCTAAATCCTTTTATGGCGCTGGTTTCTAACAATACAAAAAATACAGGGCCAATCATAAAGCTTAGGAAAAACCCAAGAGGAATAGCCGCTTGTATATCTTCGATCATCACATCATTTTTACATTCGCTCTATTTTACCACCAAAGACTGTTTTTTCCTCCATTTTATCCGGATCTCCATAAACAAATACTGTTCCCCCCGCTTTCACACTTACTTTTACATAAGAGGTTGCGTAGATCTCCGCACTAGACCCCGCGTTTACGTTCACTGTGGTAAATTTTGTTCGCAGGTCCTTGCCTTTGTAGACCCCTCCTGTATTGATCTGAACATCTTGGTTGTCCGAGATTCCTGTAGCATTTATAACTCCACCGGTAACCGATTTTATCAATAGTTGTTCTACCTGGGCCTTTATGTTAATCTCTCCGCCTTCTTGGGCCTTAAGTTCTACAACGTTTTGTTTTATGGTTTCTTTGGTTGTGATTCTTGCATCCTCATTTACATCTATAACCTTGAGGTCATCCGTGTAATATAGATCTATAAATGTTCTGTAACCGCTAAATAACTTACTTATTTCCATTCGTATTTTCAGTACGCCATTAGTGTTCACAAGCGCCACTTTGGAAGTATTGGCGCCTGTTATTACTGCCTGATTTTTATCTGAACGTATCAAATTCACTGAAAGTCCGTCGAAAACCTTAAGTTCATTAAAGCTTTTTAGATTTTGAGATACTTTTCCTTCCTGCGACTGCAAAGACAAGGCCCCTGCCCATATAATAAGAAATAAAACCAGCCTTTTCATGATCAATTCTTTAAGATATCTTATATAGAACGATTAATTGTTTTAAAACTTACGTTGCTTTTCCGAGAAGACTGAAATCGAGGTGTCTTTTAACCAGATCTGTGTTCTTTACCATCACCCGCACTTCGTCTCCAAGTTGATACACTTTCTTCCTTCGTTCCCCAATAAGAGCATATTGCCGTTCATCAAAGGTATAATAATCATCTTTTATATCACGGATCCTAACCATTCCTTCACATTTATTCTCCATAATCTCAACATAAATACCCCATTCAGTAACTCCTGAGATAACACCTAAAAATTCCTTATCCTGATGATCTTGCATGAATTTTATCTGCATATATTTTATGGAGTCGCGCTCAGCGCTAGACGCCAAATACTCCATATCTGAAGAGTGTTTGCACTTTTCTTCAACCGCCTCTGTTTTGGGAGGTTTACCGCCGTCTAAATAATGTTGGAGTAATCTATGTACCATCACATCCGGATATCTTCTAATAGGAGAGGTGAAGTGGGTGTAATGACCAAACGCCAGGCCGTAATGACCTATATTTTCCGTGGTATAAATAGCTTTACTCATACTTCTGATAGCTAATGTATCTACCAGGTTTTGTTCTTTGTTACCTTTTACATCCTCCAGTAGTTTGTTTAAAGAATCGCTTATGGTCTTCTTGTTGTGGAAATTTAGTTTATGACCAAATTTCGAAATAATACCGTTGAGGGCTAATAACTTTTCTTCATTTGGTTCGTCATGAACACGATACACAAATGTTTTTTCAGGACGTTGTTTTCCTATAAAAGCAGCTACTTTTCTGTTTGCTAACAGCATAAATTCCTCAATGAGTTTATTAGCATCTTTCGCTTCTTTGAAATACACGCTTACCGGAATATTCTCCTTATTTAAATTAAACTTAACTTCTACCTTATCAAAAGAGATGGCTCCGGCATTCATGCGTTTTTCACGCATAATTTTTGCAAGTTTATCTAAGGTTAAAATAGCCTCTTTTACTTCATTTTCTACAGTGTATGCTTCTCCTCTGATTGAAACAGATGCGTCCACAGAATTAATGTTATTCTCTATTATATATTGAGCTTCTTCATAAGCGAAACGTTCATTAGAATGAATAACTGTACGTCCGTACCATTCATTTCGTACCTGCGAATTTTTATCTATTTCAAAAACTGCGGAAAAAGTGTATTTATCCTCATTAGGTCTCAGAGAACAAGCATTGTTTGATAAGATCTCAGGTAACATAGGAACTACCCTATCCACTAAATAGACTGAGGTAGCTCTTTCATATGCCTCGTCATCCAATAAAGTATTTGGAGTTACATAAAAAGATACATCTGCAATATGAATCCCTATCTCATAATTTCCATTCGGTAGTATTTTAAAAGATAAGGCATCATCAAAATCTTTGGCATCCTTAGGGTCAATTGTGAAAGTAAGGACATCACGCATATCCCTTCTTTTTGAAATCTCTTTTTCTTTTATAGAGGTATCTAAGATATTTGCATCGTGTTCTACTTCTTTCGGAAAATTATAAGGTAGTCCATATTCTGCGAGAATAGCGTGTATTTCCGTGTTGTGTAATCCAGGTAATCCAAGAACTTCTATTACTTTACCTGTAGGGGAATCGCTATCTTCTTCCCAAGAAAGTATTTCTACAATTACCTTTTCTCCATTTTTAGCATTTCCTATATGGTTAATGGGAATAAAGATATCTGTGTACATCTTCTGATCTGTAGGTCTTACAAAAGCAAAAGACTTCTTTAATTCAAGAATTCCAACGAAATTGTGTTTCTTTCTTTCTAGTACTTTTACAACCTCACCCTCTAATTTATTTGAGTTTCGGGAAGGTTTTAACAAAACCTCCACCCTGTCCTTATTAAATGCTCTATTCACTTTATTGGCAGAAATGAAAATGTCATCATCCAAACCTTCTACGATCACATAAGCATTACCCCTGGCTGTTATGTCAATTATTCCCTCATGTATAGCTTTGTCTTGTAAGGAGCTAAACTTACCTCTTGAAATCTCCTTTATTCTGTCTTTCGCTTGTAATTGACCTAATCTTTTTATTAATATATTTCTACCTTCTGTATCATTAATATTGAGTTTTGCTGCTATTTGCTTGTAGTTAAAACTATTATTGGGCTCTTTCTCCAGTATCTCAAAAATCCCTCTAGTTATTTCATTTTTTCTGTGATTGTTAGCCCTTTTCTTTTTCTTCGACATTAATTTCTTATTTGGGTGGAAAATTACGAATTAAAATTCACTGCTTTCTGATCTATAGGTACTTTGATACACCTTTAGTTAATTGTTAACATATATTATATTATACTTTTCCTTTTAATTAATTTTTTAAAAAAGAATGGTGATTATAATAAGGTGTTAACTTATAGAATAAATTATAGCTTGATTTATTGCAGTGAACAGTTTTTGTAGTTTATTAATACTTATCTAACACAAAGTCTTTTATGTATCAATTAGTTATGTTGTTTATTAAAAGATGTTGATAAGTACAATAAACAGAAACTAGTTTATAATTTTTTTAGGTATATATGTTAACTACCTCTGTTTTAAAGTGGATAAAATGATACAAAGTTTTAAAAATATTTATTGTTTTTTAGAGATTAAAAGAGCAATACTATATTTATGAAGATTAAAACAAAATATTAATAAACTCTTATATACGTTCTGTAAACAATTATATTTAATACTAAAGTATTGATAAGTAATAGTTTACATATTATTAAAAATAGATATTGTTGATAAGTATTAAAAGCATAGATACTAGTAAGATTTGTACCTTAGTGTACTTAAAAAGTGAAGAGATATGAAAATTGCAATAGGAAATGATCATGCCGGTACAGAGTATAAACTTGCAGTAGTGGGTTTATTAAAATCTATGAATATTGACATAATAAATCACGGTACAGATAGCACAGATAGTGTTGATTATCCTGATTTTATACACCCGGTTGCAAATGATGTTGCAAATGGATCTGTAGATTTTGGAATTATAATTTGCGGAAGTGGAAATGGAGCTTCAATGACGGCAAACAAACATCAAAAAATACGCGCTGCATTGTGTTGGAATAAAGAAATAACAGAATTAGCAAGATCACATAATGACGCTAACATCCTTAGCCTTCCGGCAAGGTTTATTTCATTACACCAGGCACTGGATATGGTAAAGATCTTTCTAAACACCCCTTTTGAAGGTGGACGTCATGAAAGAAGAATAGAAAAAATAGCCTGTTCATAACCTAAACAAAAGAAAGAGGACCTTAACCTCAGTCTTACTGAATGGCGCATTCTCACACTCATCACACTCATGACTTTAAAGGAAGGAATCTTCTTATTTCTATCTTTTTAAACATAGCTATTACCATTGCGCAGGTTATAGGAGGTGTAATATCTGGAAGTTTAGCCCTGCTTTCAGATGCCCTGCATAATTTCAGCGATGTACTTTCCCTGATTATCAGTTTTGTTGCCACACGAATTACTAAAAAACAAGCCTCAGCAAAGAGAACTTTCGGCTATAAAAGAGCAGAGATCATGGCGGCATTTGTGAATTCTGCCACCTTGATAATTGTAGCTGTTATTTTAATCAAAGAAGCTGTAGAACGTTTTATTCAACCAGAGATCATAGATTCTGTAATAGTTATATGGTTATCTGCGCTGGGGATACTGGCAAACGGATTCAGTGTTTTATTACTTAAAAAAGATGCTGACCACAACATGAACATGAAATCTGCATACCTTCATTTGCTTACAGATATGCTTGCCTCCGTTGCGGTACTTGTGGGTGGACTACTAATGAAATTCTATGAATTATATTGGATAGACCCTTTATTAACTATCATTATTGGACTATATCTGATTTATATGGGGTACGATCTCCTAAAGGCCTCCACAAAGGTGTTAATGCTTTTTACACCAGAGGCTATTAAAGTAGATGAGATAGTAAGCGTGCTAAGTACTATACCTACTATAAACAACATTCATCATGTGCACATATGGCAGTTAAATGAACAGGAAATTCATTTAGAGGCGCATGTAGACTTTACTAAAAACATTAGTCTGCAAGAGTTTGAAAACGTCTTAGAGGAGATAGAAGAAATGGCACACCACCATTTTGGTATTAACCATGTGAATATTCAGCCCGAATACGGCAAATGTGAATCGCAACAGATCATTGTACAAGATTAATTTAATGAAGATTGAGATCAAAACATACAACGAGCTTA
>JAHEHU010000157.1 GCA_024639765.1 Eudoraea sp. | reverse complement strand
GGAATAATACAAGGTATTCCTCGTAACTATTTGAGGGAGATTCAATACCTGGTTGCTTTGCGTTACATTCTGATACATCACCGTATTGTTCAATGCCCATTTTCCTGCTTTAAATTCCTTAGTGTACTTTATCTTCAGGTGACTTACTGAAGAGTTCTCCTGTTTTGGCGTAACAAAGGCATTCTCAGTGCCATCCGCTATCTGTTCACTTGTGGCATTGGATGAAAAATAGCTGTAGTTGTCCGTAATGCTATACTGAGCCATCAGATCTCCCCATACCTGCGAACTCAAATTAAATTGTAAGCTTTGCACATTCTGATTCTCAAAGGTCTCAGAATTATTCCAATTGTAATTCTCGTATTCCGATTGATACAATAAGAAATTAAAATTAGGCAAACGGGAAGAAGAATGAGCACTTACCTCAATGCTGTGTTTGTCGTTGATACCGTATGCAGCTGAGGCATCAAAAATATAATTTGTGAGCGCTCCTGAAATCCCATAGGTAAGAGAGGCATCGAGTTTAAAAGCACCAATTCGATTTTGATAAAGCCCACCAACGGCCAATTCATCCCCACGCAATTGATTAGGGATGGTTTCTGTGTCCGTGATCAGTATGCTATTAAAATAATAATCGTAATTGTACAAATTCACAAATCCTTTGAGCGTTCCCAGAAATTTATTGGAGTAATCCAGGCTAAGCCTGTTAAAAAATGTTTTTAAGGTTGCCTTGTCATCAATAGGAGTTACCAGGGTTGATCCAAAATAATCGTTTTGACCATCTTGTTGGAATTGGAAATACTTGGTCTCATACGTAAATTCGTGCCCTAAACCTACGGCAGATCTCCTTAGGGAATCCTTTTTTTGAAATAGCGCAAAGCGATGATCCAGAAAATAACGTTTCCCTAAGATCTTATTTCGGGCGTTGGTAAAAAAGACGTCTATACGAGATCTATCCTTGAATTCCGGATCTTCAGATTCGAATTGCAACTCCTTCTCAAGCAGACCTCCATTCTCCTCACCATCTACATCCTGAGCCGCGATATGAGCCCTCAGCGTATATCGTTCATTCTGTGATTGATAATTGGCCGTGGTCCTGAAATTTCCAGATTGCATCTGACTGTATTGATACTTCCCCAGGGAACGGAATCCTTTGAATGCGATAGAAAAGTTGAGCCTTCGGGAAGTATTGAAGGTGAGCAAGGCATCTAATAGTTGCCCTTGCTCAAACGTGGTCTTAAAGAACAGGTCTGTTAGAGGCGTAGGAACATTATAGTAAGAAATGTCCTGCACCTCCATATAATTGATGTTCCGAGCCCGGGCACCTAGTGATGGATACAATGAAGACTGTACCATATCTACGCCAAGCGCATTATTCGGTTGCGATACATTCGCGAAAGGCATTAGTTCAAAATTGTCTTGCCGCAGGTAGTTATACTTGTACTCTTTTTGTATGGTTAAGGTAGTATCCAGATAGGTAGAGTCCCTGGCATATGAAATGATCTTGTAATCTTTAATGCTGATCTGCTCTTCAGTAACAGAAGGAACGGGTGGTTTTGCAAGATTTCTCTTCCTGAAAAGAGCGGAATCTTTCTCTTTGGCTGCAGGGATAGTCTTTTCCTGCGCAAAAACCGTTGATACTGATAATATAAAAAGTATGCTAAAAAGGTATTTCATAAAATTAAGTACTCGCGCAAAGTTACTTTTTTTTGTTACTAAAGAAGTGTGAAAGTTTTGTAAGAAACGTGAATGATTGATTATCTTGAGCCTCTTTTGGTTTTAATCTTTGAAAAAGGTGCCAAAGAACTAATAAAATTGAATATTTCTGTTTTTATCAGGATATTTAACAAAAAAAAATACATGCTAAGAAAATTACTCATGGTATGCCTTCTTCTAGGCAGTGTTTCCTATGGCCAATTTAATCAAAGTGCTCCATGGTTGGCGGATGCTGAAGGAAATGGACTTGATCCAATTTCTCCAGACAAACCTTTATCTATCTACGAGATTTCCAAGGCCTTTGACACCTATTGGAAAGATAAGGATAAGAATGCCAAGGGAAGTGGATACAAACCTTATAAGCGCTGGGAGAATTACTGGATGCATTTTGTTGATCAACAAGGGTATCTGCCTACCCCCAAAGAACTTTGGGCAACCTGGGAAAATAAACAAAAGCGCATTGGCATGGATGTTAACCCCACCAGTGCATGGTCTACCATTGGCCCTATAGATACGGACGTTTATTCCGGTCGGCTTCCGGGTACCGGAAGGACCAACGCCATTGCGGTAGATCCCAACAATGCAAATATCTGGTATGTGGGTGCCCCGGCAGGAGGTATCTGGAAATCTACAAATGCCGGCGGTAGCTGGACCAACCTATTTGATGATTTTCCGCAAATTGGTGTTTCCGGTATCGCCATTGATCCCAACGACTCTAATACCATTTATATCGCTACAGGAGATGATGATGCGGCAGATTCGTATAGTATTGGGGTATTTAAGTCTGTAGATGGTGGGGCAAGCTGGCAGGAGACAGGATTGAACCCTTCCAACTCCAATTTCAATACTCTTATGAACGAGATCATCATTGATCCCACCAATTCTAACGTACTATGGGTTGCCACCAATACCGGGTTGTACAAAAGTACAGATGCAGGAGTTAGCTGGGGGGTTAGACAATCAGGTTATATTGCGGACCTTAAATTAAAACCGGGTGACCCCAATACAGTCTATGCAGTTGCAGGAAGATACGTTGGTGGAAGCGGGAATCAGGTCACATTTTACAAATCTGAAGATGGGGGCGATACCTTTACTGATTTAAGAGTTCTTAGTGTTGAAAACGAGGTGCTCCCTACCAGCTCCGGAAGGGCCTTATTGGGCGTTTCAGCCGCCAACCCTGAAGTACTTTATATTTTAACTGCCAACACAGGTGCGAATAATTTTACCTATCAGGGGCTTTACAAATCAACGGATAGTGGGGCCACCTTTACAGAAAGCCCTAATACCACCAATATAATGGAATCTAGCCAGGCATGGTTCGATCTGGCGCTGGAGGTCTCCCCTACCAATGCCAATGAGCTTTATATGGGATGTCTTAATGTCTGGAAAAGCATCAATGGAGGAAATTCCTTTACCCGCCTTAACCAGTGGTTTGTGAATAACAACGCTTATACACATGCAGACATCCACACCATTAAGATCTTCAATAATCAGGTATTTGTTTGTAGCGATGGGGGTATCTATATGTCACAGAATGGAGGCGCCAGTTTTACCGATTACACCAACAATATGGCAGTAGGTCAATTCTATCGTTTATCGGTTTCACCGGATAACGCGGGCAAAATGATAGGTGGATTACAAGACAACGGAGGGCAGATCCTTGAGAATGGTGTATGGAACAATTATCATGGAGGCGATGGAATGGACAATGTAATTGACCCTAACAATGACAATCTGGTCTATGGCTTTACACAATTTGGGGGATCACTAAATGTTTCCAGTAATTCCGGACAGTCAGTTGGCTTTGTGGGCCCACCAAGGGATGACGAGAATAATACCATACAGGGTAACTGGATCACACCATTGGCTATCAGTAGCACCGGGGAGGTGTATTCGGGCTTCGATGCCGTTTATAAGTTAACAGGGAATGCCTGGGAAAAGCTGTATACTATTCCAAGCACTACCGGCGGCATAGATGATCTTGAAGTAGATCCAACGAACCCTTTGGTACTGTATGCCGCGGAAGGAACATTTGTACAGCGAAGTGAGGATGGGGGGCAAACATTCAGCGCTTTCTTCAACGCAGATGCCGAGATCTCAGATATTGCAATCAATACCAATGACGGCTCCGCTATTTATGTAGTTACCTCCAGACGTGTTGGAAGATCTCAGTCTGAACAGCAAGGAGTAACACGAAAAATATACAAAGTACCCGTCAATGCGAACGGAGATGCCGGCCCTGACGAGGATATCACCTTGAACATCCCAACAGATCAGGCCTTCTTCTCCATAGTGCACCAGGGAAGGCATACAGACAACCCTGTTTATGTGGGGACAAGCCTAGGGGTTTACCGAATCGATGATACGCTTATACAGACAGGAGAATGGGAAGATTATTTTACAGGCTTGCCCAGCGTGGCCATAAGCGACCTGGACATTAACCTGGATGACGAACTGATCACCGCTTCTACCTATGGCCGTGGAGTGTGGCAATCTCCAATTCCTATTCAGGTGCCTGATAATGATATTCGTCTCGTTTCTTTAACCCCACTCAATGGGGAAATACGCTGTGGGGAGATATTTCCTGAGTTAGTGGTGGAAAACAACGGGCTTAACCCTATTACTTCTGTTGATGTCTCCTACGCTTTGAACGGAGGAGGGACTCAGACATTTACCGCAACGGTAGCTTTGGCTACGGACGAAACAACGGTAATTGCCCTGCCATCTTTTAGCCCAACTACACTGGGGGAATACACCCTTGATGTATCAGTAATTATTACTAATGATGCTTTTCCAGACAATAATGACATTACCCATACCTTTTATGTGAATGATTTCGGGATCGGGGATGCCGTAAATACATTTGAACAAGCCAATGACGAATTGCTTACCTACAATGATGATAATGGCGCTCCTCTATGGGAAAAAGGAGTACCC
>JAHEHU010000156.1 GCA_024639765.1 Eudoraea sp. | reverse complement strand
ATTTCTTTACCTGCAATTGTTGTTTCCATTTTTATTGATTTTAAAGTTGAATTGTAAATTGTTTATTCTGCGTGTACAAATTGTTTTCCTTTTTCCGACATTTTTGAAGGGACGAAGGGAATTGGAACTCCTTTCAGCAACATGTTCCAGTAGACCCATCTAAAGGCCAGTTTACCCATATGGTTCATCTTGCTTTCCTTCAGCAATCTCAAAGGTCCTATACCGGGAAACGGAAATGTTCCTTCCACCGGTTCGTGCGTATAATTGAAGTCTATCAACAGTGCTTTCCCACCACCGGTTTCTATAAAACAATTGGAGTGCCCGTCAAACTCATCTTTCAGCGGTTCCCCATGTATATATCTCAAAATGTTCTCCGTTAAGATCTCAGCTTCAAAATGTGCTACAGAACCTGCTTTGGAAGCAGGAACGTTAGTGGCATCTCCTAAGGCAAATATATTCTCATGTTCAAGGGTCTGTAACGTACCTTTATTGGTAGGAATATAATTTAGGTCATCACCCATTCCGGAACGGGCTATTACTTCATCTCCCATATTGGTAGGTACTGTCACCAACAGGTCATAAGGTACTTCCGTTTCGGCATAGTCAATGATCTTATTGTTTTCCTGATCTACTCGTTCAATATTGAAATCGCTGACAACTTTGATCTTTTTCTCATCTAGTAAGTATTGCAATACTTTGGTAGCTTCAGTAGTGGTAAAGGCCCCACTTAAAGGGGTGACATACGTAATGTCTACCTTATCGCGCATTTTCTTGTCCTTAAAGAAGGCATCTGCCAGGAAGGCAAATTCTAGAGGGGCTACGGGACATTTAATTGGCATTTCGGTAATGTGAATAACCAGTTTGCCACCTTCCCATTCCCGTAATTTGTCGCGTAAGGCTTTAGCACCTTCAAAGGTGTAGAAATCGAATATATTCTTGTACCAATTAGGTCCCAGCATTCCTTCTACCTCACCGGGGGCTGTTTTTGAACCTGTTGCCACTATAAGTACGTCATAGGGCAACTCCTTGCCATTATCCAGTTTTACTATATTATTTTCCGGAATGATCACATCTATCTTCTCCTGTATATAGGCAGCTTTTTTAGGGAGGAGTTTTGATCCTTTTTTCCTGATTTGTTTGGGTTTGTAAATATCGAAGGGAAGGAATAAATAACCCGGCTGATAGTAATGTGTGGCATATTGATCTACTATGGTGACCTGCCAATCTTCTTTACGCAATTTGCTTGTTAAATGATTAGCCATCATGGTCCCGGCTGTTCCTGCACCAAGAATTACTAAGTTTTTCATTTGTTTGTTTTTAAAGGATTGAATTGACTTAACTCAGACCGTTTTTGCAAAACATACACTCTTATAAAAATCCAATTTCGTACGTTTTATAAATCCCTCTGAATTTCACAATAAAATTACGAATACTGTTCGTATCAAAATGTGACTTATGTCACATAAGCGGATGCCTTTAACCTGGATATTCACCTACTAAATAGAAGTGCTTTACTGATCTTTTATTCGTCTTTTTTTGGTATCTTTTTACAAGAATAAAGTACGTGATTGCCTTCTGTGAAAAAACAAGAGTTATCTGTTCTTTTTAAACTACAACAACGACATGAAAAAATTAAAAAAAGAAGACATTAAACAAGAGGTATTTGACCTTTATGATGATTACGCTCATGACAGACTTAGCAGAAGGCTTTTTATGGATAAGCTTTCTACCTATGCCGTAGGAGGACTCACAGTAGCTTCTTTGATGAGTTTTATATCTCCGGATTATGTGAAAAAAATTCAGATATCCCAGGATGATCCAAAATTAAAATCAGACTTCATAACATATACTTCCCCCAAGGGAGGCGGAACAATTAAAGGCTTGCTTTCAAGACCTGTTAATGCCAAAGGGAAACTTCCCGGCATCGTTGTGGTTCACGAAAATCGGGGCCTTAATCCCCATATTGAAGATGTAGGAAGACGTGCCGGACTGGCCGGATTCATTTCCCTTGCACCGGATGCATTGACACCATTAGGTGGATATCCGGGCAACGATGATGCCGGACGTGAAATGCAGCGCAAACGCGATCGAAATGAGATGCTGCAAGATTTTATCGCTGCTTTTGAACATTTAAAATCACATCCTGAATGCTCAGGCAAGGTTGGGGTAGTCGGTTTTTGTTTTGGTGGCTGGATCTCCAATATGATGGCTGTAGAAGTACCTGAATTAGGTGCATCAGTTCCTTTCTATGGAGGACAACCAACTGAAGGCATTGAAAATATCAATGCTCCGCTGCTTTTACATTTTGGCGAATTGGATAAACGTGTGAATGCGGGGTGGCCTGCTTATGAAGCAGCTTTAAAAGCCAATGGAAAAGAATATCAGGCTTTTATTTATAAGAATGCTAACCACGGTTTTCATAATGACACCACCCCACGGTATGACCGGGAAGCCGCAGAGCTAGCCTGGCAAAGAACAATTGATTTTTTTAATGAGAAGCTAATGTAAAGGAACCTCACTGCTCCTGTAACTATTACGTTGCCAATGCCTGCCACAAAAAAACTAGCGGCTATCATGTTTACCGATATCGTCGGGTATACCGCTTTGATGGGGTCTGATGAACATAAGGCGCTGGAAGTATTACGAATAAGCCGTGATATTCATACCAAGAGCATCAGCCAATTTAAAGGCAATCTTATCAAAGAAATGGGAGATGGTATGCTTGCACAATTCGATACGGCTATAGATTCGGTCTTATGTGCGCTCGAAATACAAAGACAGGCACAACAACTCATCACTGAGAAGATTCGTATCGGATTACATCTTGGTGACATTACGTTTGATCACAACGATATTTTTGGAGATGGGGTGAATATCGCTTCTCGATTACAATCGGTTGCAGACCCGGGCGGAATTTATATATCCGAGTCCATTCAAAAATCTATTCGTGCAGAAACCACTGTTAAAACAAACTATTTAGGCAAGGTCAAATTAAAAAATGTTGATTATCTGGTAAATACCTATGCCATTGTTGAAGAAGGATTGCCAGTGCCAACAGCTAGTAAAATAAAGGAGCTCAAAGGAAAAAGTTTATTTCATAGACTGAGCAGATCGGTTTACACCTATATTATTCTGTTGTTATTGATCCTTGCAAATTTGCCGTTGGTTCGAAATTACTTCAAAACAGAGTCTACTGAAATAGCCTCCTTACTTATTCTGCCCTTTGACAATTACACCGGGGATGACTCTATTAACTATATTTTCGCAGGAATGCATGACGCACTGATTGGGGATGTGGGAAAGATAAGTGCATTAAGGGTCCCTTCTAAGCGTACCGCTGATGCCTACCGTAATGTAGGAAAATCTATCCCCCAAATAGCTGATGAACTTAATATTGATGCAGCTATTGAAACGTCCGTGTCTTGCTATGGGGAGGAGATCTGTATTCAGGTTAAATTAGTAAGTGTTTTTCCCGAGGAACAGCAGTTATGGGTGCACGATTTCTATATTGAAAAAGGGCAGATATCTAATCTATCCAAGAAAATTGCCAAAGAGATTTCTCAGCAAATTCATATAAATCTGACCTCTCAGGAAGAAAAGTTACTAGCAGAATCAAAGCCCATAGACCCGGATGCCTACGAAGCGTATTTAAGAGGGATGGGGTACTGGGAGTTAGGTACCAAACCAGACCTAGAACAGGCCATGCGTTATTTTCAATTATCCAGGGAAATTGATTCTAGTTATGCCCTTGCTTATTTAGGTATTTCCAGAACCTGGGGTGCCTATGTACAACATGGATTTTTACCATATCAGGAAGTTGCAGAAAAAGTTGAAGAAGCACGGAATAATGCACTGTTACTAGATAGTTCTCTGGTTGAAATACGTGCGGGCATGGCCACTAAATATATCTGGGGAGATTGGAATTGGAAAAAAGGAGAAAAAGAGTTCTTAAAAGCTATTGAGATAAATCCAAATTACCCATTTTCACAAGCCTATTACTCACATTTTCTGGCAATCATGGGTGATCCTGAAAAAGGACTCCCCCATAGTGAACTTGCTTTGGAATTAGATCCGTTTAACACCTTATATATGTCTATTCATGGACAGGCACTTAAAAATGCCGGTAAATTTGATGAAGCCCTTGAATTATTGCTGGAACTACATGAATTTGAACCGGACCAAGGGATTGGCCTACCGGCACTTTGGGCGGTCTACCAAGAATTGGGGGACACACAAAAATCGTATGACCTGGCCAAAAAAATATACAGCTTGAAGGAAAATGAATTGGCACTCAAAGCTCTTGAAGAAGGCTTTGAAGAAGGTGGCTACAACATGGCCATGCAACGTACTGCCGAGATGATGATCTCTCAACGCGATTCTATCTACTTCCCCTCCTGGCAAATAGCAACACTTTATTGCCGGGCAAAGAAGAAAGAAGCTTCCTTGGAATGGCTGGAAAAAGCCTATACAGAACATGACAGTAATATGCCTTATATAAGTGTAGATCCACTTTTTGCATTTTTGCGTGACGAGCCTCGTTTCCAAAACCTTCTAAAGAAAATGGGCTTGCCCTTAATAAAATCCTAGTGGTATCAGGATTATGGCATATGACTACGGTGGTTCTGTGATACTTTGGGGCCTGATGTTGAATAAAAAC
>JAHEHU010000061.1 GCA_024639765.1 Eudoraea sp. | reverse complement strand
GAAGTAAGGTGGCAAACAACCAATTGGAAGCTGTTTTCTGTTTACTTTTCTGAACTGCGCTCTTCGCAAGAATATACGAGAAACTACTTAAAATGATCATTGCAGTACTGTAATAAAAAGCCGTTGGGAGTTGAAAATCTGTTAACCAATCTTCCCGGGCACTACTTACTATAAAAGCGCTTGTCCAACCGGCAAAGCCCATCAGAAGACTTATGATCCCAAACCAGAGCATCATTTTTTTCGCTCTTGCATTCTTTTCTTTCTGCGTTCCTTGCGTAAGATCCATAGTACTTATATAAATTTATCTGCTACGTACACCAGCTGCATAAGGGTGATATAGCTCACACTTGCCAGCATTAATTTTCTGGCAGAGGCATTATCTCTTTTTTCGAATAATCTAAAAGCGAAAACAAGCATTACCATTCCCAAAAGGAAAACAAGAATACCCCCGGGAATAGACAGTGATAGTTTACCCGTAATTCCAAATACCGGGATCACAGAAATAATGATCATCCAGACTGTATACATTATGATCTGCACTGCCGTTCCCTTATCTTTATTTCCTGTTGGCAGCATTTTAAAACCGGCTTTTTTATAATCTTCATCCAGCATCCATGCCAGGGCCCAAAAATGAGGGAATTGCCAGAAAAATTGAATCATAAACAAGGTTCCCGGTTCTATTCCAAAATCGTTTGTGGCGGCTACCCAACCTAACATAAAAGGAATGGCACCAGGCAAGGCACCAACAAAAACAGCCAAGGGACTTTTAGTTTTAAGAGGTGTGTAAACACTAGTATACATGAAAATTGAAATGGCCCCGAACATGGCTGTTTTTGGGTTTAATATATACAGCGTGATAACCCCCAAGAGCGTCATTATTATGGCAATGGTAAGTGCTGTGGAAGTCGTCATCCTGCCGGCAGGAACAGGCCTGTTCCTGGTGCGAGACATTAGGGCATCCAGGTCCTTTTCTATAACCTGATTGTAAGCATTCGAAGCCCCTACCATACAATACCCGCCAAATGCCAAAAGCAACAGTGAGGTAACTTCAATCTGATCGGCTCCTAAAAAATATCCTGCAATGGAAGAAAAAACGACACTAAGAGCAAGCCTGGCTTTGGTGATCTCCTTGAAATCGGAAAAAATCAATGCCCAGGTATATGTTTTTGCAGTGCCTACCGCCGTCTTCATCAACAGAATTTTAAGGCTGCAAAGATACAGTCCTAAGTATATTTTTGCAACCAATTGACACGCTTTATAGTATCTTTAGTAAATATTCTTATCATTCACATTATGAAGCCATTAGCTATCCTCAATACCTGTCTTTTATTTCTTTGCAGTATTCTTACCATCCATGCACAAAACAAGGAAGTGGTTATCACTGTTGACACCCTTTCACCTCAGGTGTATATGTTAACCGGACAAGGAGGTAATATTGGGATCTACGTTGGTACAGACCATGTCTTTATGATCGATGATCAATTCGACAGGCTGAGCGAAAAAATAAAAGCCAGCATTGCACAACTCTCGGACAAGCCTATTGCCTTTCTTTTCAATACCCATATGCATGGGGATCATACTGGCGGTAATGCCAGTTTTAACGGGCCTCAAACAACCATTATAGCGCATGACAATGTAAGAGGCAGGGTTATGGAACGTGAAAAGAAAAATCTGGAAGAAGCAAAGATCAATGAGACTTTCTATGAGAACATGTTGCCGGAGATTACCTTTTCAGACGATATTTCTTTTTATGACGGAGATGAGACCATATTAGGATTTCATGTACATGAGGCGCATACAGACGGGGATGCCCTGGTTTATTTCATGACCAATAATGTCTTACATATGGGCGATACTTATTTTGCCGGAAGGTTCCCATACATAGATCTTAATAGTGGCGGAAGTGTGAATGGACTGATTGATACGCAAAAGAAAGCTCTCATGGTCATAAATGATGAGACCGTTATAATTCCCGGACACGGCAGGCCTTCCAATAAAAAAGAGTTGTCAGCCTACACCGTCATGCTGGAAGAGATCAGGGATAAGGTAGTACAAGCCATCAAGGAGGGAGCAAGCCTGGAAGAGGTAAAGGCGAATTCAGCAATTACTGCCCCATACGATGCAACCCATGGAGGTGGATTTATTTCCTCTGAAGCAATACGGGAAACCTTTTATAAGAGCTTGCGTTCTCAATAATGCCAAATGAGCTAAAAATCAAAAAACCTGACCGTTTGGTCAGGTTTTTTATAATTTATAATCTGAAAATTTTTATTGAAGTTTAAATACGATAGGGATACTGAAAGGAACCCTTACCGCCCTTCCCCTTTGCTTTCCTGGGGTCATTTTTGGTAGCTTCTCAATAATTCTTAAGGCCTCCGCTTCTAAGTTCTTATCCGGACCTCTGTACCGAATATTTCCAATGCTTCCATCTTTCTGAATGGTGAACATTACATTTACACGACCCTGTACACCCATTTCCTGAGCAATCTCCGGGTAACGGAAATTCTTGATGATGTGTTTCTGCATCATTTCATTAAAACAGGCTCTTTTATCACTGGCTCCTTCACAGCCAGGAAACACAGGTACATCTTCTATCACTGCGAATGGAACATCTACATCAAGGTCATCTTCTTCAACTGCCACATCATCTACCTCAATGATCTCCTCTTCCTGACTGGTCTCCGTAGATTCAATAACCGTTTCTTCAACCTCTTCCTCATCCTCAACAACCTCAATCACTTCGGGTGCTGCAGGTGGCGGTGGTGGTGGTGGAGTTTTTATCTGTTCCGTCATAGGAACTTCCTCATCTAGCATATCCTCCACATTCAGGGAAATATCATAATCTGCAACCTCATCGTAGGTTTTCCACTCAAAGGCTAGTAAGACCAGCCCTAATACAACGAGCAACCCCAAGACAAAAAAGAGGCCACTTTTGTTTCTTAAATCGGCTTCTGGATTCTTTTTTACTTCCATATTTTTAAAATTTAACGTTCGCTAATTTAACTAATAATTTATAAAAATCGCAATTAATTTTCCCATTTGCGGCCAGATCCTTTTGAAAATAGGCCCCATAAGAACAAAGTTCCCAAAATTGCCCCTGCAGAATTCGCCAATACATCCATAAATTCCCCACTTCTGTAGGTGGTCAAACTATTTTGTATTACTTCAATAATTATACCATAAAGTAACAAACCTAAAAAGGAAATTACCAAAACCTTACTTTTTAACAGAGTATCCTTTGAAATTTCTCTTCCAAAAAGACCGCCCAAAATACTGGCAATAAAATAAAAGGTAAAATGAACAAGTTTGTCGAAGTACGGAATGTTTATGTCCAGGGAATTATCCCCCTCAAAAGATATCAGGCTGAGAACTGTGATAAAAATCATCCAGCTAATAAACCCAATACCATACCTGTTCCGTTTAAGCACCCACCAATTCCTTGTAAGCAGAATCACTCAATAGATCCTCTATCTCAGAAGGATCACTGAGCTTTATCTTGATCATCCATCCCTCACCATAAGGGTCCGAATTGACCTTTTCAGGTTCATCTTCCAACGCTTCATTAAAAGCAATGATCTCTCCGCTAAGAGGCAGAAATAGATCTGAAACTGTCTTAACTGCTTCAACAGTTCCGAAGACCTCTTCCTTATCCAGGGTCTCATCTAAGGTCTCTACTTCCACATACACAATATCGCCCAATTCTCCCTGAGCAAAATCTGTAATACCCACAGTTGCCGTATCACCTTCAATGCGGATCCATTCATGGTCCTTGGTATATTTTAATTCGGATGGTATATTCATTATCTAAGAATTTGTTATGAAGGCAAATGTAACTGATTCTGCTAAGGTTTTCAAAAAAGTAATGGGGGTTAATTCCCAAAATTATACCGAAGGGTAAAGCCGGTATTGATAGTGGTCTGCGGGAATGCTGTGGATACTGCAAATTGTGAGAAAGAATGGTCGTAAAAGAACAAGGCATTTAGGCTTTTGCTCAAAGCGTAGTCTGCCGTAAATTTCACTGATAATATATTTTGTCCGGAAGTGATCTGATTATTATCCAGGTCCAGATTTCGTATGATGGTGATGTTATCCCTAAGAGTTACATCTGCTTTCAGGTTGAGGTCTCCTTTAAGTCGCTGCTTCTCCCCTCCTATATTGGTAACAAATTTTACATCTTTAAACCGGTAACCCAATCCCAGGGTGTATTCCTTACCGTTGATCTCTGTGAGTAGATTGTTGTCAAAACTTAGCGATAGCGCTCTGTCTGCCCTTACTTCAGCCACCACGCTCATGGAATTCTTCATTTCAAAATCTACACGCATCAGAGGGTTAAACTGATCTGTGAGTACTACATTGCTGATAATATTTTCTGAGAGAAAATCCTGATTCTCGGGATCTATATTTCCGTTTTGACGTTCCAGATTGGTCTGGTAATTATTAATGCTGTATGAGGCCCTGTAACCATGACTAAGTGAAAAACGCTTAAATTTCTTTTTAAACCACTTATTACGCATAAGCCCAGTGTACTTGATATTCCAGTTTGGGATAGGAATATCCCTGAACGCATCAAGATTCACTCTATTTACGTCCTGCCCGGTATACGCGGCAAAGAATGCAGGTAGTAATACATCCTGACTGGTATTTCCGTAGCGAATTGGAAAACCATCCGCATCCAGTCCTTCATCTATTCCTCCCCTGTCCGAAAGGACCCTATTTGCAATCACAAGACGGTTATCCTTAAAGGTTTCAAAATTATCCGAGGTAAATTCATCACTCTTAGAAAAGAAGGTGCCGAGCATCATTGTGGAAATGCTGAAATTTC
Source organism: Eudoraea sp. (assembly GCA_024639765.1). Taxonomy (GTDB): domain Bacteria; phylum Bacteroidota; class Bacteroidia; order Flavobacteriales; family Flavobacteriaceae; genus Muriicola. The sequence goes on along the minus strand of JAHEHU010000061.1, from coordinate 10,220 downwards.
CAAAGGTATTAGGCGTCTGTACGATATATTCTCCGGATTCTACCTTAAAGTTCTCCTGCAAGCTGCTGGAGAATTGCCTATCGGCGACCAGGTCAATGGTCAGATCCTGAACAGGTTGCGCTGTTGCTGTAATATTCAATTGCTTGTTAGTGCGTTTAATGAACTGCTCATTAAATTCCGGAAAGGTTGTTAACCATCCATTCCTGGCGGCTTCAAAACGTACGTCGGACTGGCTTCCAAAGACAAAACCAATGGTAGGTCTTGCAGTTCCAATAAACCCGATAGATTGAGTGTAGCCCGGCAATACCTGTCCATTATTCTCATTATAGTTCAGATTGAGACGTTTTATCATGGTAATAATATCTACTGCCGTATTCCATGCTGCAGAGGTTTTTTTAGGTACAGCTTCATCTGTGCCTGTTGCCGGGTTCCCGGCTTTGTCCCTTCTTACAGGGGCTACCGCTCCCTTGCCGGTATTCTTTTTCAAGCCAATTTTATCATAGAAACGCTGCATATTCAGGGTCGCTGTAATATTATGAGTGTTGGCGTTCTGAATGGTATTGATATCTTCACCAATTACCTCTCTGATGGCATCGCCACCTCGTTGCCAATCAAAATTACTGGTGTAAGTATACTGGGCATTTATAAAATCGAGTATAGGAACCTTATTGAGGGGTAACTCATAATTCAACTGCATTTGCTGAGCATGCCTGTTAGGCTCCCCAATGTCGAAAAACCCATCCCAAACATTTAAATTCTGATTGATCAACGAATTGGGGTTCCCTTCTTCCTCAAAATAATTCCTGACAATATTATTATTAGAAGCGGTTATGTTTAGACGTAATGATTTTGTGATACTATAATTCAGCGCATACTGCCAATTGAACAAATAATTACGTTGTTGTAACAAGGGTAATTCTAACCGTTCTACACCGGGCTCTAGTACATCCCTGAAGCGCTGTTGATTGAACTGTCTGTTGATGTCAGATTGGACTGAAATACTTGTTGGCAGTAGATTTAGGTTGAGGTCCTTAAGCCATTTCCAGTAGTTACCGGTAAAAAGAGAATCTTTTTTGGCAAAGGGGGCTACCGAAACGGGTTTGAAATTGTGATTGTAAATAAACCCGGTCTTTACATTCTGATCCCGCAAATTGGCGATCTCAAAATCCCTGTGTTCGGTCTCATTGAAGGAGTAGTTGAATGTAAAATTTTCTATATCATAAAAATTAGCCTCTGCATCTTCTCCCCTGTTCTTTCGAACACCAATGAAATTTATACTGGTTCTTTTTGTATAGTCTTCTGCCTGTTCCCGGATCTCATCGGCTTCTTGTGCGGTAGCAGCGGTAGCGATCCTGTCTTCTAACTTCAGATCGTCATAAACGGGGTCGAATTCCGGAGTCACCAATTGCTCTGAGATACCATAATTAAAAGGGATCTGCAGATTCCATTTTTTTGGTAATAGTTGCCCCAACTCTACATTCGTAACCACGTCATATGAAATGGCATCTTCTCTGGATCGTTCATTGGGCATCTGGTCTATGGCTCCAAATCCCGAAGTGCTCTTGCTCCCCGTCGCTGACACATTTGCAAAATCGGCAATATTACCATCAAAGGCTGCGATAGCTGCCCAACCACCCTGGTTGTCCAAGCCGGCCAAACGCAGTTCATTGAACCACACTTCCCCTCTGGCAGGAGTATTATCAATGTTCTTAATACCCACCATCATGCTTCGGATACTTCCCAAAGAGGGATTACCACGGATCCCAATCCGCAATTGCCCAAGTGTTCTTGGGGCAAACTCAGAGACCGCAACCACTTCACCATTCACGATCTCGTAATAAGTAACATCTCCCAAGGTCTGATCTGATATACCTTGTGATTTAACCTTTTTCAGGTCATCCATGGCAATGTCTAATTCATTGATGGCAGGCCATATATCTTCAGGGGTACTGGCTCCAAAAGGTGTGAATTGCAATGGCACCTCAATTTGATAATAGTTCTCCGAAAAGTCGGTTCCTATTCGCAGAAATCCAACAAGAGGAATATCGTCATCCAGATAATCAGAGTCTAATATCTTTTCAGCATGCATAAACATTTTTAAGCGTTCGTACTGCCTTACATCAATATTCACATTCTTAAAGACCCCTCTGGAATCTTCAACTTCAAGATTTTCCACCACAAAAGAAAGTGATTGTTCGTTTTGCCGTATGATGGTATTGTTGTTATTCAACTGTTCTCTGAAAACTCCCGGAGGCAATACATAAGGAATGGGGATCCTGGAGTTATTCTCTTCAATGTTCACTGTATTTACATCAACAATGGTATTATCATCTGCAGGATCATCATTGTTCTCCTGAAGGGTTTTGGTGTAATTCCTCCAATCGCCCCTAACAAGATCGAGTGTAGCAAAACGCAACACAACATTGTCTGTAAAACCTGTTAGGTACATCCGCATAAAACTTATGGACCTGAAATCTGAAATGCCTCCCACGGCATTTGTGAAATCACTTAAAGGAATTTTGTACTGTATCCAACGTCTGTTCAATTGGGTGCCATTAGGCAAATTAGGGGTAACACCTTCTTTGATATCTGTTACATATGGATCGTTCACTGTAGTATTTGGCCTTATCGGAATACGGTACTCATAGTAACTATTGATGGTATTCATCGTGAGATCCCTGTCCACATCTTCCACATCGGGTAAGGTTGTAGAGCCCCTGTTAGTATTGGTCACCGTTACGGGCGAGTTTCCGTCAACGTTATTAAAGTCGAAATAGCGTTCTAAAATCCCGCCTTCACGATTTAAATAATACTGGTAATTGTCTAATGCGGGATCTTCTGCCGGACCGTTATATCCCTGACTGGCTTCTTCTGCATCTGTTAACCCATCAAAACCGAGATCCTGCAAGGCTCTATTGGTCTCATCGGCGTCAAAAGCGTACACCAGAGATTGGGTGGCCGGTACCTTCCCCCAAATAGTGTTTGTGGTAAGGTCATTACTATTAACTCCTGGCAATCCATTCTCATATTGTTTCCGACCATCGGCCAGGATATCTTCCGAGATATTACCAAGATTGAAAACCAATTCTCCGGGACCCGTTGCAATACCATCTACGTAAGGATCCATTACCCAGAATTGTACGAATTCCACATTCGATTGCTCAAAATTAGTACTGCTCAAGGATCGCATAATACCCGCCCATTTTTCGGCCGGGGTTTCTGAACCATAACTTGGATTGGCATTATACGGTCCTTTTTGTGATGGATAATAGGCAAGATCGAGGGTGTTTTGTACTGTTGTTTGTCCCTGAGCGATATCTATCTGAGGAAATACCTCATCAATAAAAACACGGCGGGTTTCATTGGTAGATATATCATTATCCGAGATCCCTGACGGTCTTTGATTCGTGAAAAATATGGGATCTATGGTATACCACGCCATCTTTGCTCTTTCATATCCCACTTCCAGATCTGTCTCACCTTCATCGAGAAATTCCAAGGGCGTACTTGCCAGGGACCATCCCAGGGATGAACGAATATCAATAAGCGCCTGTGCCCCTTCAAAATCATCCAGATAAGTGGTAGTTTCGCCCAAAAAATCAGCATTCTTTGGTGAATTTGGGATCAAATAGGCAACCTCACCCCTTAGAGAGATATTTGAAGGCACATCCGTATCTATATTGGGCAATTTGTTGACCAGACGTGTTAAGAATGGAACCTCGGTGGAGAAATTTCCATTCAGTCCAAAAATGGTGTTGTTTACCGGTTCTACTCCGAAATTCGATTTTTGGGTCAATGGACGTTCGTTCAGGTTAAGAAGGGTACCCCCCAAAACAAATTTTTCATTGAACTGGTGCTCCACATTTACCCCGGTAAATCTTCTTGTTTGTTGACCAAAAACAGCATTATTCTCCACTGAGATATTGATGGGTGTGTTAGAGGCCTGCAGACTTGGGTCCAGGATCTGGACCGTCCCCGCCTGATAGTTAACCGTATAATCTATGCCTTCTTGTAATTGTCTTCCACCGGCTGTAACCCTAACAGATCCCCTGGGTACATTAAAGGCTCCAATGGGAATACCGTTGCTTCCTTCAGATTTGTACCTACCTTTTAACCTGAAACGGTTTTTTTCGGCATCCTGAAGTGAGGAGGCCTTGGTGTTGGAGTACATATTCCTGAAAACATATTTTTGCTGGTTCACATTATAACCCTGATCATTAGCCACGTCATATGTACCACCCCCCAATAGGTTGAAGAGGAATTCCCCAAAGGGTTCTACTTTTGTAAAAATGATCTGTCCCCCCTGGGTATTTACGGTAATCCCAGGCACAAAATCGAAAAATCCATCCCCTCCCGGCTGCACATCCCTGTAAACGTTGAGTCGGTCCAGGTTAAAGACATCGAGCAAAATTCTGTCTTCCAAAGGTTTTGGTGTGGTTGGCCAACCCGTATTAGGATCTACCGGGGTAATATAATTTCTTGGCGTTGGATCGGAATAAAGTATATTCAATTTAAAATCGTCCTCACTCAACTGGAAAGCTCCTGTGGAATAGATGTTTTTCATCATCAGATCCCATATCGGATCATTAACATTGGTAATATTACTTTTAAGCAACTTGAGGATAAGTGTGTTGTTGGTGATCTCTGGTGTTACCCCACCGGCAACGGTGGTCGCATCTAGGCCTCCATTGGCAAACTCCCCTACCTGGTAGACTTCTCCGTTAAAGGTGTATTGAAAGGCCACTCCAAGTACTTCGTCATTACTTAGTCGCTGATTCAGGGAAATATAACCCAGTTGTGTATTGTATTGATAATCTCTGTTTGGTTCCAACTTTCTGGCATTTTCCAGAATTGCATAATCAAACCCCTGATTGATCTGATACCCACCAGCAATATTGAATCCGCTATCGACAGTTGCAATATCCCTTATGTCTGGCGTTAAGGCTCCTCCACTATTGATAAGGGCAGGATCAAAATCATTCGCCCCGTTCCTCGGCAGATCCGGATTTGTTGCAGAGAAATTGAAAAAGCCTGCCGGATCTCCATTGGCGATCCCTATTCTTGTTTTTTCTTCCAGAGCCTCCCCCAGATCCTGCAGTGCCACCACATTTCGCACATTCAGGGTTTGCTGACTTCGGTTGGTTACCCACACCTCCAAACGGGTGATCTGAACCTGACTTCGGATATAGGGATAATTAGACAGTGCTTCATCGTATTGATCCCTAAAATACTGGGAAAGAAAAAAGTGCCTGTCCTCATCATAGTCCAGTGCAGTAAGTTCAAATTCATTTAATGTACCACCACCTTGTGCAACAACAGTATTGTTTTGGGACCGTTGTTCTGAAAATACGGCAGTTACGGTGGTCTTGCCGAATTGTAATTGAGTCTTTACACCAAATAAACTTTGGGCGCCGGTGATTAGGGAACTGTTTAGAGGCATGTTCACGTTACCAACCTCAATTTTCTGGATGATATCATCCTCAGTAGGGGTGTAATCTAGTTTGATAAGATTTTGAAAATCGAAAGTGGCTTCGGTATCATAGTTGGCGGTAACCTGCAAACGTTCCCCAACCTTCCCCAGCATGCTTAAACTAATTCGCTGATCAAAATCGAAGGATAAATTGGTACGGTTCCTTGGTGAGAGTGCGGGATTGTCATTCTTTTGCCAGATAACTCCCAGGTCCATGGCCACAGATCCCTGCGGTATTACTTCTATGGTATTTCCGCCAAAAACCGATTCGAAGAAGTTATTATTGACATAGAAATTTGGAAGCAGATTTCTCCTGGCTTCTTCACTTCCTTCTTTTTTGCCGGAATAGGCATCTATCTTGTCTTTAAAATAAGATTTGATATTCTCCTTACGGACCAGTTCCAAGTATTGCTCCCTCGTAAGGATCACGGGGTAGTTTATATCATAATCCCCAACGGTCTCTGTGTAAATATATCGATCTAGCTGAGGGTCATAGGTATATTTAGAAACAATACTTTTGGGGTTGGGCATTTTGATCTTGCCAAGGGCCACTCCGGTTTGAACGGAGTCCGCAGCTTGTTCCTCAGTTTCCTGAGACCATGAATGCCCGGCCCAAAGGAAAATGAAGAATAGGAAAAATAGCTTAAATGTAGATTTAAGAAAAGTTTTTGCCCCTTTTTTCAAACTAATTACAAATTTTTCAGCGCGTGTTTGATAATGTCCTCTACGCTTAGTGAAGCATCCTGGCCTAAAACCTTGTCCACCGCCTTTTCGGCTTGCTTTCTTTGAAAGCCAAGAACCTCTAAAGCAGATAACGCTTCTTCTTTATTTGTATTGTTTGAATTTGGGTAAACTTCGTCCAGATCGTAAATTTTTAAAACTTTGTCCTTAAGATCCAGAATTACACGTTGTGCCGTCTTGGCGCCTATGCCTTTTATGGACTGTATGGATGGGACATCCCCTGTAGCGATAGCATCCCTTATCTGATGTGGTGTCATGGAAGAAAGCATGGTCCTTGCCGTACTAGATCCTATTCCCGAAACGGACAGAAGCAGCCTAAATATCTCCCGTTCGGAAGCTTCCATAAATCCGAACAGGGTATGGGAGTCTTCTTTGACCTGTAAATGAGTAAAAATTTGAATGTTCTCTGAACTGGGAAGCTGAGAAAATGTATGAAGGGAAATGTTTACAAAATAGCCAACACCTCCACAATCTATGACCACATGTGTGGGATGTTTTTCTGTAAGCCGTCCTTTTAAATGAGTGATCATAGCGTAATTTTATTCTATTTGAAGTATGATACTTGCGATTATTTTTTGGCTCCCTTTTTTGCCCTTCTGCGCTTTTCACGCTCCTGAGCATCAATAACCGCCACCGCTGTCATATTCACCATTTCTTCTACACTTGCTCCCAATTGCAGAATATGCACTGGCCGTTTAAGCCCTAACATAATAGGACCGATGGTATCTGCTGCATGCAGCTCTTTTAGCAATTTGTAAGTGATGTTTGCTGCCTCCAGATTTGGGAAAATTAAGGTGTTTACTTTTTTTCCGGCTATTTTAGAGAATGGAAACTGACTTTGAAGAAGTTCTTTATTCAGCGCAAAATCTGTCTGTATCTCGCCGTCCACAACCAGATGTGGATCCGTTTCATGAAGAATGCTAACCGCTTCTTTAACCTTTATTGCCTGAGGATGTTTAGAGGACCCAAAATTGCTATAAGAGAGCATTGCCATAACTGCATCAAACCCAAAGGCTGAAGCCAGATTTGCCGTCATCCGGGTGATCTCGGCCAATTCCTCTGCCGTAGGGTCTATGTTGATTGAGGTGTCTGCCAGGAAAATAGGTCCGCGATTTGTGATCATAATATGCACCGTAGCTGCCTTAGACACATTGGCTGCTCTACCTATCACTTCAAAAACAGGTTTGATAGATGAGGAATACGACCGGGAATATCCCGATATCATTCCATCTGCATCGCCTTCCAGTACCATCATGGAGCCGAAATAGTTGCGTTCTCGCATCCTGCTTTTAGCGCTGTAAAGGGTAGCTCCATTGCGGCGCCTGGCTTCCCAGTACTTATGAGCATAATGTGTTCTTTTCTCCAATGAATTTTGCCCATACTGATCAATAATTAACACCTCAGCATCGAACTCCAATTCCTTTTTCAGTTCTTCAATGATCTCTTTATTCCCCAATAAGATAGGTTGGGCAATGCCTTCCTCATGCGCTATTTGGGCTGCCTTAAGCACATCCAACTGGTCTGCTTCCGCAAAGACAATCTTCTTAGGATTGCTCTTTGCCCTGCTCATCAGCAAACGCATCACTTTGTTATCTTCACCAGAGCGTTGGTAGAGATCCTCCTTGTATTTTGCCCAATCAGAGATAGGTAATTTGGCTACACCACTTTCCATGGCCGCCCTGGCGACGGCGGGAGGAATTTCTGCTATAAGCCGGGGATCAAAAGGTTTTGGAATGATATAGTCCCTCCCAAAGGTAAGTCTGGTTTCTCCATAGGCAATATTGACCTGTTCAGGAACGGGTTGTTTGGCAAGTTCGGCAAGTGCCTTAACTGCCGCCATTTTCATCTCTTCATTGATCTTTGTAGCTCGGACATCGAGTGCGCCTCTAAAGATAAAGGGGAATCCCAGGACGTTGTTCACCTGGTTTGGATGATCAGACCTTCCTGTGGCCATGATCACATCTTTCCTTGTTTTTACAGCCAGACTGTATTTTATCTCAGGATCGGGATTTGCCATGGCAAATACTACAGGATTATCTGCCATAGACTTCAGCATGGCCGGCGTCATCGTATCTGCAATGGATAGGCCAATAAATACGTCCGCATTTTTAAGGGCATCCTGTAGCGTTTGAAAATCGCGATCTGTGGCAAATTCCTGTTTTTCAGGAGAAAGATTGTCACGGTCCTTTCGGATAACCCCCTTACTATCTACCATGATGATATTATTGGCATCTGCCCCAAAAGCCTTGTACAACCTTGTACAGGATATGGCTGCGGCACCTGCTCCACTGATCACAATACGCACATCCTGAATCTTTTTCTTAGCCAATTCCAAAGCGTTGATCAGTGCTGCGGAGGAGATAATAGCCGTTCCGTGTTGATCATCGTGCATTACAGGAATGTCTAATTCCTCTTTTAGTCTTCTTTCTATCTCGAAAGCCTCAGGTGCTTTAATGTCTTCCAGATTAATGCCCCCAAAAGATGGTGCAATGGTCTTAACGGTTTCAACAAATTTGTCAATATCCTTGGTGTCTAGTTCAATATCTATGGCGTCCAGATCAGCAAAAATTTTGAACAGCAGGCATTTCCCTTCCATAACAGGTTTTGAAGCTTCCGGGCCAATGTCCCCGAGTCCTAAAACCGCCGTACCATTGGAGATGACAGCTACAAAATTTCCCTTGGCTGTGTATTTGTAAACATTTTCAACATCCCTTGCTATTTCCAAGCAGGGTTCAGCCACTCCCGGAGAGTAAGCCAAAGCGAGATCTCGCTGCGTAGCGTATGGTTTTGTTGGGACGACCTTGATCTTTCCCGGGCTAGGTTTGGCATGGTAAATTAATGCCTCGCGTCTTTTTTTGTCTTTGGCCATGTAGTTAATTTGAATCTCAAATTTAAGAGTATTTCCTTGGAAATGAACATTTCAGGGAATACAAATGACAAAGCATCTATATCACCTAGAAAGTATTGGAATTCAATATATCTGTAATCTTATCTTTAGGTCTTATCGGCAGCTACATTCAGACGCAAGGCCAGTACTGCTGCTATAATAAAGAAAACGCCGCCAAAAAGGATTGCATTTATAGCACTGCCTCCTAACAAGTGCTTATAGATTGGCCCAAAAGTTAACGTTTCTATCCCCATAGGGATCACGATCATCATATTCAAAATCCCCATATAAACCCCACGTCGTTCCTGAGGAACTACTTTTGAAACCATGGTATAAGGAATACCCATCATAGCTGCCCAACCAATACCAAATAAGACCATTGGAGCTAAAACAAGTATCATATTATCAATAAATGGAATTGAAAACAATGCGATTGCTGTACCTACCAAACTAAAGGCATACACTTTTTTACTACCGTATTTAAGAGTTAATGGGACTAATCCCAGTGCCACCACCATGGTTACGATATTATATGTTAAACTCATTTGAGCCGATTGTGATGCGGCCTCAGAAATACCATAACCCATTGTTTTCATGAATAATGGGGTTATATACTGCCAATACACAAATAACGCATACCATTGAAAAAGATATACCAGGGAAAGTTTCCACATAAACTTTGGCATTTCTTTTATTGCATTCGCTATTTCATTAAAAGGTTGTGCCAATCTTTTTACAAAAGGTCTATTTTTCGCTTCATTTATTTCTGCTAATTCTTCATCTGATGGTGGGATTTCCGGAGTTTTTAGAACTGACCACAAAACCGTAGCCATAGACAATATTCCTCCCACGCTAAAAGAATAATACATCCAGGTAGGGATAACACCGTCATCAGATACGGTTTCAGCCCCAAATATCTTTTGAAATAAAACTATTGAGCCCATCGCCAATAAGATACCTGCGCCCACAAAGAGACTTTGCATTTGATAGCCTAAACTCAGTTGCTTTTCTGGAAGCTTATCCCCAACAAAAGCCCTGTAAGGTTCCATGGCCATATTGTTTCCTACATCTAAAATCCATAGTAAACCAACGGCAAACCATAATACCGGACTAGTAGGGAAA
>JAHEHU010000155.1 GCA_024639765.1 Eudoraea sp. | reverse complement strand
GATTTCTCACGCTCACTTTGTTCGGTTCTAAATGACGGATGTTGGATGTATTTGAATATTTCTCCTGCCAAGTCATTTAGACATGAGCTGCGAAGCAGCGATTGAGAAATCCAGCCTAAAATTCAAAATACTATTAATTCAGCTTCCTTCCTTTCGTAAAACAACTAAAGGCGGGCTGTTTAACACGCTCCTGCTGTTACTAAGGCCAATTAAGAGGACAAGTATTGTTATCCCGGGTAGCAAAACTAAAAAGGGTACAAGCGAAGGCACAAATGGTGCATTGAATACAAAGGTGGCTAGCAACTGACTGCTTATCAGTGAAAGTAGTATGCCTATACCACTACCCAAGACGCCCAAATAAAAGTATTCAAGGGCTGTGATTTTAAGAATTTGTTTGCTTTTTGCACCCAGGGTTCGTAAAAGCACGCTCTCCTTAATGCGCTGATATTTACTGGTACGTACGGCTCCTATTAATACAATGATTCCGGTTAGAATGCTAAAAAAGGCCATAAAATTTATAACCCATGCAATCTTATCAAGAACATTCTCTATTAGAGTTACAATTTGACGCAAATCGAGCACAGAAATATTTGGGAATTTTTGAACCAATTCTCGCTGGAGGTTGGCCGAAGCCTCGGCATTGGGCGCATTAGTCGTTATAACGTGAAACTGCGGGGCATTTTCTAAAACTCCTACAGGAAAGACCAGGTTAAAATTGGGCTGCATTCTTGCCCAGTTCACAGCACGAATATTTCCCACAACAGTTTCCATCAGTACGCCCTGAACATTAAAAACAATCGTATCACCTACTACAACTTCAGCATCTCTGGCAATATTATCCGCTATGGAAATAGGGATCAGACCTTCTTTTGGAATTTCAGGTACCCATTCACCTTCAGTAAGAGTCTCTGAAGAAATCAAGGTATCGCGGTAAGTAACCCGAAATTCGTGGTTCAAAACCCATTTATTCATTGTCAGGGTTGTGTCCTGTCTAAGATCATTGGCTGCCCTTCCTTTTATCTTATGCATACGCATGGTAACTATTGGAATATTATCCAATACCGGAAGGCCTTTAGGTGTAATACTATTAGCTACATCTTCCTTTTGCTCGCTCTGCACGTCTAACAGAATTATGTTGGGACTATTGCTATTGCTATCAAGCTGCGCCATGGCTAGCAGTATATCTTTTGTAAAGTAGAGGGTGCTAATTAAAAAAGCACCAACTCCAATGGCTACCAATAATACCATGGTTTGATTATTAGGCCGAAAAAGGTTCAAAAGGCTCTGTCTTGAGGTAAATCCCCAGGAGATAGGAAAGTATTTCTTAATTCCTTTCATAAAAACCGTGGCAGCACCTGCTAAAATGGAAAAAGTTACTGCAATACTGATCACAAAACCCAGGGCATATCTTAAATCTCGCAAAAGCCAAAGGGAAAACAAGAAAACAAAGATTAATATTCCTAAAAACACAAGTACCCTGGCTTTTCGGGGGCGTTCCTCTGGTGCTTCCTGAATGCGCAGCACTTGCAATGGAGAGACATACCAGGTCTTCATAAGTGGTAATAGTGCAAAAAGAACAGACATAAAAATTCCCAGTAATAAACCCATTATAATGGGTTGAGGCGCCAGCGATAGCTGCACTTCAAAAGGTAAAAACCCCTGAAGCAGACTTGGAAATGTAAGTTGCAGCAATACACCACCAATCGTTCCAATTGCACCTCCCAGAAAGCCCATCCCTGCTATTTGAATCAAATAAATAAGGAAGGTTTGTTTTCGGCTGGCACCCATACATTTAAGCACGGCTACCGTCCTCAATTTTTCCTTTATATAGATTTGCACCGAACTCGCGATACCCACACATCCCAATAAAAGTGCAATAAATGCAACCAGGTTAAGAAATTTGCCAACATTGCCATAGGAATTACCCATCTGCCTACTCCCTGAAGTATGTGTGTCAAGATCTGCATTCTCAGCATCCAAAATAGGGTCAAGTTCTTTATCAAGAATATCGAGATCCATCTCAGGAGGGGCAATAAAATAGTAGTTATAATCTAAACGACTCCCAACCTGCAGTAGCCCTGTTTGTTCAATAATGCTAAATGGAATAATGACAGGTGGTGCAACAGAACTGGCGATTGCATTATTACCGGGTGCAGATATAAGCGTACCCGCAATAGGCAAGCTTACATTGCCTATTTTGATTGTATCTCCTATTTTCAATTCGAACTGCAGCATTACAGTGGCGTCTACAAGTGCTCCTTTTTTTGAAATATAGGTTGTTGCCGCATCTGCAGGCTCTGTCTCTAATTCCCCATAAAGTGGAAAATCACCTTCGAGCCCCCTTACACGTACCAGTTTACTGCTTTCATTCTTTGGAAATGCTGCCATGGACGCAAAATTTACTTCCATGCCCTTGGCCCCACCTAATGAATCGATTATTCCCTGAACTCTTTCATTCGGAAGTTGTCTTGAATCTATAATAAAATCGGCTCCCATAAGCGATTTGGACTGGAGACGAATATTTTCTTTAAGATTATCACTGAAAGATTGGATTGACACTAATGCCGTAATGCCAAGTATTATAGAGGCCATAAACAAAATGAGTCTGCCCCCACTAGCCTTTCCATCGCGCCATGCCATTTTAAAAAGCCAGCGTGTACCTGCCAAAGATAAGGTTTCCTGTTGTTTTTTCACGAGATGGCTGTGCTTTGGTTAGTAGCTATCTTTCCCCCTTTCAGCCTAAGTATATGCTGAGTGCGTTTTGCAAGTTCCAGGTCGTGTGTTACAATAACCAAAGTAGTACCTGCTTCTTTATTAAGTTCAAAAAGTAGTCTTACAACTTTTTCTCCTGTTTCTTCATCAAGATTACCGGTAGGCTCGTCGGCAAAAAGGATAGAAGGTCTATTGCTAAAAGCTCTTGCCAGAGCAACCCGCTGCTGTTCACCACCTGATAACTGAGAGGGATAATGGTGCGACCTGTCAGCCAATCCCACTTTCTGTAAAAGTTCCATCGCCTGCTTACCGGCTTCCTTTACACCTTGTAATTCTAAAGGAACACTTACATTCTCCAGCGCAGTAAGTGTAGGAAGTAATTGAAAATCCTGAAAAATGAACCCTACTTCTCTATTGCGAAGAAGGGCACGTTGATCTTCACTTAATTCATTAATTCTGGTGCCGCAAAGTTCAATGTAACCAGAATCGGGTTCATCTAATCCTGCACAAAGCCCCAATAAAGTAGTCTTGCCGCTACCTGAAGGCCCCACAATGGCAAAGGTATCCCCTCGCTCTATTTCGAAGGAAATAGCATCAAGAACAGTTAGTTTTTTAGAACCACTGGAATAGGTCTTCCCCAGTTGATTAACGTTTAATATCTTTGACATTATTAGAAATTAAGTTTTGTTTGCAATGACGCAGCAAAATAAGTAAATGATTTCGACTTTTAGACCCTTAAACCATGCAGACCCTCTTAAAGTTTCGTTATTTTTTAGTGTTATTCCTCTTAGTGGCTTGTGGAGGAAAGTCTGGCCAAACCTCTGGAAATTCTGAAGTTACAACCGAGCAAACGGAAAATAGTGCAGATAAAACTGATAATAGCAAAGTTATTGTGTTTTTTGGTAATAGCCTTACAGCAGGCTACGGCCTTGACACAAAGGAGGCTTTTCCGGCAGTAATTCAGCAGATTGTTGATTCCCTCAATTTAAATTACACGGTTATAAACGCTGGACTAAGCGGTGAAACAACTGCAAGTGGCAAGAACAGGCTTGATTGGGTGTTAAATCAAAAAGCAGATGTGTTTATTTTGGAACTAGGTGCCAATGACGGATTGCGTGGCATTCCTTTAACTGAGACACGTCAAAATCTCCAGGATATTATCGATTCAGTTAGAGAGAAAAATCCGGATATGGTGATTATCCTTGCTGGGATGCAGATACCACCAAACATGGGCCAGGAATATACAGCCGAATTCAGAAGGATCTTCCCAGAACTGGCAGATAAGAATGAAGCGCTTATTATCCCTTTTTTACTTGATAATGTTGCGGGTATTCCTGAATTAAATCAGGTAGACGGTATTCATCCTACAGTTGAAGGACAAAAAATAGTGGCTGATAATGTATGGGAAGTATTGGAACCGGTACTTACCAATTAACCAAAAAAAGATTTAAACCCCAGCAATAGAATATTATGGAAAATATCATCAATGCACTTTCCTGGATAGATTCTGCCGCTGCCACGGTTTGGATTCTGCTTACCATTATCATGTTTTGGCTTCTTTACAAAGTATATGAAACAGAAGGCAGGAAACATCCAATCTTTCACTTCGGTGTTTTCCTGTTGGTTCTGGTATGGTTGTATCCACTATACACTTTTCTGTTTAACCAGTTGGAAGTCGCCTTTTTGGGCAATCTAATTACCTTATGGGCAACAGTAGCCTATATGCATAAACTCAGGAAACTCCCTATTAAGGAATATAAATGGATGATTCCACAAATTGTCTGGATCATTATCGCTTCCTTTTATGTGGGGTGTATGCTTGTTGAGAAATATCTCATGGCTTAAATGAAAAGTATTTAAAAGGAAAACTAAGAATTAAGCCAATTTAGCCTTGTTTCTTTTTGTAGTAAAAGATAAAGCTTTCTTTACTCGGCTATTCTTGTTTTTGTACAAACGAGCAACAGTGTTTTCTTTAGTAGTTGA